>NZ_JAOSHO010000270.1 GCF_025917275.1 Pseudomonas agronomica
GCAAGCCTTTTTGCTTACTTTTTTGGCGTCTGAAAAAAGTGAGCCGCCGTAAGGGCGGAACCGCCAGCAGCCGTTACCGAAGCAACGGATATACACCCCATCTCAACATCAAAAAATCACGAGGTCAGCGCACCCCTGCGACTGGCCATAGCCGTAACCCCATACCCAATCAACGCCGCCAGGATCGACCCGGTAAGAATCCCCATCCGGTCCATGCCCGCGTACTCACTCACACCCGGCTCGAACGCCAGGGAACCCACGAACAGACTCATCGTAAAGCCGATCCCGCAAAGTATCGCCACCCCCAGCACCTGGCCCCAGTTCGCGCCGCTGGGCAGGCTGGCGATGCCGATCTTGACGGCCAGCCAGGTCAGGCCGAACACGCCGACGGTCTTGCCCAGCAACAGACCGATCGCAATGCCCATCGGCACATGGTGAGTGAAGCTCTCCACCGTGACGCCACTCAGCGACAGACCTGCGTTGGCAAACGCAAACAGCGGCAGGATGCCGTAGGCCACCCAGGGATGCAGGGCATGCTCCAGCGTCAACAACGGCGAGGTTTCGGCGTTTTTCGTGCGCAACGGAATGCAGAACGCCAAGGTCACACCGGCCAGGGTGGCATGGACGCCACTCTTGAGCACGCAGACCCATAGAATCAACCCGACCACCATATAGGGCCCGAGCTTGACCACGCCCATCCGGTTCATCGCCACCAGGCCGGCTATGCACGCGGCGGCCAGCCCCAATGACAACGTCGACAGGGAGCCCGAATAGAAAATCGCAATGATGATAATGGCGCCCAGGTCATCAATGATCGCCAGGGTCATCAGGAACAGCTTGAGCGACACCGGCACCCGCTTGCCCAGCAAGGCCAGGACACCCAGGGCGAAGGCAATATCGGTGGCCGTCGGAATGGCCCAGCCGGCAAGAGCGGCGGGGTTGTCGCGGTTGAGGAACCAGTAGATCAGCGCGGGCACCAGCATGCCTCCGATCGCCGCTGCGCCTGGCAAGACGATTTGCGAAGGCTTCGACAGTTGCCCATCCAGTACCTCGCGTTTGACCTCCAGGCCAATCAGCAGGAAGAACAACGCCATCAAGCCGTCGTTGATCCACAGCAGAAGAGGCTTGGCGATCTTCAGCGCACCGACCTGTGCAACCACTGGCGTGTCCAGCAAGCCGGCATATAGCCAGGATAACGGCGAATTGTTGATGACCAAGGCCAACACGGCGGCGGCGATCAGCAACAGGCCACTGGCCGCTTCGAGTTGGAAAAACCGTGACAAAGAATTACGTAGAGCCAAGGTTGCTCTCCATTCATCAATTTCAAAAAGATGGCACACCCTAACCCGTACGGTTGGTTGCTAAAACAAAAGTTATATTCTTTTTTGTTATATATCGTTACAAAGCGCCATGCGAGGGGGTCAGGCAGTTGCGTGTCATATTGGACCTTAGCTGTACCTGTGCGCGATGTCGGTTTTTTCCTAAGCTTGCGTCTCGTATTTCCGAACCAGATCGTGCCCCACGGCCATCGGTCTGCCTGCGTCGTACCGATCCAGTGAGAACACACACACCATGAACGACCACCGCCAGTGGGCGCGCGAAGCCATTCGCATCATCGAGGCCGATTTCCAGCGCAGCGCCGATACGCACCTGATCCCGCTGCCGTTGCCTGGATTACCGGGCATAGAGCTGTATTTCAAGGATGAGTCGAGTCATCCCACCGGGAGCCTCAAGCATCGGCTGGCCCGGTCGCTGTTTCTCTACGCGTTGTGTAACGGCTGGCTCAAGCCCGGTGCGCCGGTGATCGAGGCGTCCAGCGGATCGACAGCGATCTCCGAGGCGTACTTCGCAAGATTGCTGGGCCTGCCGTTCATCGCGGTGATGCCAGCGAGCACCTCCCGGGAAAAAATCGCACAGATCGCTTTCTATGGTGGCCAGAGCCATCTGGTGGATGATCCGACGCAGATTTACGCCGAATCCGAGCGCCTGGCCCGTGAGCATGACGGGCATTTCATCGACCAATTCACCTACGCCGAGCGCGCCACGGACTGGCGAGCCAATAACAACATTGCCGAGTCGATCTTCCAGCAGATGCGCTTCGAACAGCATCCGGAGCCCACTTGGCTGATTTCCAGCCCTGGCACCGGTGGCACGACCGCCACCCTGGGACGCTATGTGCGCTACCGCCAGCATTGCACCCGGGTGCTATGTGCCGATGCCGAGCGTTCGGTGTTCTTTGACTACTACCGCAGCGGTGATGCCAGCCTGCGCCTGGATTGCGGTTCGCGGATCGAAGGGATCGGCCGGCCACGGGTCGAGGCGTCGTTCCTGCCCAAGGTCATCGATGCGATGGTCAAGGTGCCCGACGCCTTGTCCCTCGCGGCCATGCACTACCTGGCCGAACGCCTGGGGCGACGGGTCGGCGGGTCCAGCGGCACCAACCTGATCGGCGCGCTGATTGCCGCCAAGCGCATGGTGGACGCCGGGGAATCGGGCTCGATCGTGGCGATTTTGTGTGATGGCGGGGAGCGTTACGCCACGACTTATTACGATCCAGCGTGGCTCAAGGAGCAAGGGTATGAATTGGACGCGTTGATCGGCGCCGTGGCGGCGTGTGTGGAGCGGGGGGACGCGCTGCCGGAGAGTGTGTTGCGGGCCAATATCTGACTCTGGAACACTCGGAGAACCCTGTGGGAGCGAGCCTGCTCGCGAAAGCGATGAATCATTCAGCATGTATGTTGAATGTTAATCCGGTTTCGCGAGCAGGCTCGCTCCCACAGTGAATGGATGTCAGTCCTTCAGGCCAAGAATATCCCGCGCCACCGCCTCGGCAATCCGGATTCCATCGACGCCCGCCGAGAGGATCCCGCCCGCATAACCGGCACCTTCGCCTGCCGGGAACAAGCCCTTCACATTCAAACTCTGCAGCGTTTCGTTTCGCGTGATGCGCAGCGGCGACGACGTGCGGGTCTCGATGCCGGTGAGCACGGCGTCATGCAGCGAATAGCCACGGATCTGTTTTTCGAACGCAGGCAGCGCTTCGCGGATGGCTTCGATGGCGAAGTCCGGCAGGGCCAGGGCCAGGTCGCCCAAGGCAACCCCAGGCTTGTAGGACGGCTCGACGCTGCCCAGCGCCGTGGACGGCTTGCCGGCGATGAAATCGCCCACCAGTTGCGCAGGGGCTTCATAGTTGCTGCCGCCGAGCACGAAGGCGTGGGATTCCAGGCGCTCCTGCAACTCGATGCCCGCCAGCGGGCCACCCGGATAATCCACTTCCGGGGTGATACCCACGACGATGCCGGAGTTGGCGTTGCGCTCGTTGCGCGAGTACTGGCTCATGCCGTTGGTCACGACGCGGTTCGGCTCGGAGGTTGCCGCCACCACGGTGCCGCCCGGGCACATGCAGAAGCTGTACACCGAACGGCCATTCTTGGCGTGGTGCACCAGTTTGTAGTCGGCGGCGCCGAGCTTAGGGTGACCGGCGTACTTGCCCAGGCGCGCGCTGTCGATCAGCGATTGCGGGTGTTCAATGCGGAACCCCACCGAGAACGGCTTGGCCTCCATGTACACGCCACGGCTGTGGAGCATGCGGAAGGTGTCCCGGGCGCTGTGGCCCAGGGCGAGAATCACGTGTTTGGAATGGATCTGTTCACCGCTGGCCAGCTCGACGCCGACCAGCTGGCCGTCTTCGATCAGCACGTCGGTGACCCGCTGTCCGAAGCGCACTTCACCGCCCAGGGCGCGAATCTGCTCACGCATGTTTTCCACGACGCCTGTCAGGCGGAACGTACCGATGTGCGGCTTGCTGACGTAGAGGATTTCTTCCGGCGCCCCGGCCTTGACGAACTCATGCAAGACCTTGCGCCCGAGGAATTTCGGATCCTTGATCTGGCTGTAGAGCTTGCCGTCGGAGAAGGTCCCCGCGCCGCCCTCGCCGAACTGCACGTTGGATTCGGGGTTGAGCACGTTTTTGCGCCATAGGCCCCAGGTGTCTTTGGTGCGCTGGCGCACTTCCGGGCCGCGCTCGAGGATGATCGGCTTGAAGCCCATCTGCGCCAGCAGCATGGCGGCGAAGATGCCGCACGGGCCGAAACCGACCACGATCGGCCGTTCGCCAAGGTCGGCTGGTGCGTGACCAACCACCTTGTAGCTGATGTCCGGTGCTTCGTTGACGTTACGATCATCGGCGAACTTGCGCAGCACGCTGGCTTCATCACGCACCGTCAGGTCGATGGTGTAGATGAAGCACAGCTCGGAGGATTTCTTGCGTGCGTCGTAGCTGCGCTTGAACAAGGTGAAGTCGAGCAGGTCATCGCTGGCGATGCCCAGGCGTTGCACGATGGCGGGACGCAGGTCTTCTTCGGGATGATCGATTGGCAGCTTGAGTTCGGTGATTCGTAACATGACAGGATCCGGTTCGCGGGGCGCACTACTGCGCCAGGGCGTGTTTCAAACCGGCGATTATAAGCCGCAAACCCGCTTTCGGTGAGGTTTAAACAGCGTCCCGTCGGATCAGTCGTCGCGCGCGCCGCCGAAATAGGCACAGCCGCGCTGGACCTGGCCGTTGACCCGCAACTCCGCACTCATGTGTTGCACGCTGCCGGTGGCGCTGTCGACACAGCGCGCTGGCGTTACCCAGAGCTCGACTTTCTGGCCGTTGGCTTCGGTGCCGAGGTTGAAGCGGCCATCGCCCAGTTGCTCCTCGACGTAAGGCACGGCCAACGGTGGCTGGCCTTCGCGGCCGAGCACCAGGCCCTTGCCACTGGCCTGAAGTGTCCATTCAGGGCCATGTCCTGCGGCGCGCAGAATCATGCGTTTGAAGTCTGCGTCATCGCAGGCGGTTCCTGAGCGTTCCAGGCGATAGAGCTGCTCGACATTCAACTGGCTGTCGGTGCCGGCCGCGGCACTGGAAACGATGGGGCCACGCAGGTCGGCGAACAGCTTGCCGCGTTCATCCGCCAGGGTGGCGGCCTGTTGCAGGACGCTGGTGCCGCCGGCGTCGTTGACGATGTAACGGCGCTGTTCCTGGCACGGCTGGAACACCAGTTTGCCATCGACCGCCGCCAATTCGCCCTGCATGCGCGTCTGCCCGGCATGGGAAGCGCTCTGGCGCGGGGCTTCGAGCAACTGGCAGCCGGCGAACAGTGGGAAAAGGGCGACAAACAACAGGGAACGAGCGGCACGCATCATTGGGTCTCCAGACAAGTGCCGCCACGTTACTCAGACTGATCCTTCATCACAAGGGGGGTTAGCCCACATGAAAAGTCTGGCCGGTTTGTAGGCCTTCGACACTCTTGGCGTAGGCCAACGCCACATCAGCCGCAGGAACCGGCTTATAGCCGCGGAAATACGGGGCATATTTGTCCATCGCTTCCAGCAGTACGTTCGGGCTCACCGAATTGACCCGCAACCCTCGCGGCAATTCGATTGCCGCCGCGCGCACAAAACTGTCGAGGGCGCCGTTCACCAGGGCCGCCGAGGCGCTGCTCTTGATGGGGTCGTGACTGAGCACGCCGGTGGTGAAGGTAAAAGATGCGCCGTCGTTGGCAAATTCGCGGCCGATCAGCAGCAGGTTGACCTGGCCCATCAGTTTGTCCTTCAAGCCGAGGGCGAAGCTGTCCTCGGTCATGTCGCCCAGGGGCGCGAAGGTGACGTTGCCTGCGGCACAAACCAGCGCGTCGAAGCGCCCGGTCTTTTCGAACAGGGCGCGGATCGAGGCGCTGTCGCTGATGTCCACCTGCACGTCACCGCTGTGGCGGCCGATGCGCACGATGTCGTGGCGGGGCGATAACTCGTTATCGATGGCTGAACCGATGGTGCCGTTGGCGCCGATCAACAGGATTTTCATGGGCTGTTCCTCAGTAGGGTTGAACGAGGTTGAAGTCTAGAGTGGATTTTCCTAGGGATAAGCGTGCTAATGGGAAACCTTTGGTTTTCATTTGGAAACAATCCAATGAGCGAAATAGACGACCTCGCCGCGTTTGCCGTGCTGGTGGAGGCTGGAAGTTTCACCTTGGCGGCGCAGCAGCTGGGGTGCAGCAAGGGGCAACTGTCCAAGCGCATCAGTCTTCTGGAGGAACGGTTTTCGGTGCTGCTGCTCCAACGTACGACACGACGCTTGAGTCTCACTGCGGCGGGCGCTGCGCTGTTGCCCCAGGCCCAGGCGTTGCTGGTCCAGGTGGAAAGGGCGCGTCAGGCATTGGCGCGCTTGAAGGGCGAAGTTTCCGGGCCGGTGCGTATGACGGTTCCGGTTTCGTTGGGCGAAACCTTCTTCGAGGGGCTGCTTACAGAGTTTGCCCATGCCTATCCCGACGTGCAGATCGAGCTGGAGCTCAACAACGGCTATCGCGATCTATCCCGCGATGGTTTCGACCTGGCTATCCGCTCCGATGCGGCGATCGATGAGCGGTTGGTGGCTCGTCCGTTGCTGGCCTGGCATGAAATGACCTGCGCCAGTCCGGCTTATCTGGAGCGCTACGGCGAACCGCAGACGCCCCAGGCCTTGGCGGAGCACAAGTGCTTGCTCAACAGCCACTACAGTGGACGGGAGGAATGGCTGTACCACCAGCAGCATGAGTTGCTGCGGGTGCGCGTGTCCGGACCGTTTGCCAGCAACCATTACAGCCTGTTGAAAAAAGCCGCCCTGGCGGGTGCCGGCATCGCCCGGTTACCTTCTTACCTGCTCAACGAGGAATTGGCTGACGGACGCTTGCGCTGGTTGCTGCGGGACTTCCAGACCCGGCGCATGCCGATGTACCTGGTGCACCCGTATCAAGGCGGGCTGCCCAAGCGCACGCAGGTGCTGGCTGATTATCTGATTGAGTGGTTCAAGAGGAGTGGGGAGGCGTTGGATCGGTTGTAGTAGTTACTGACGCTTACCCTTGTGGCGAGGGGATTTATCC
>NZ_JAOSHO010000271.1 GCF_025917275.1 Pseudomonas agronomica
GGTGGTGCCGATCAGCCGGGCGATTTCCTTCAAGTCGCGGGCGCCGCTGGCGACCGCCTGGACCACGCCCAGGCCGCGCAGCAATGTCTGCGTGCCGGTAGGTGCGGCATCCTTGATGATTTTTGGATCGTCTTGCTGCATGGCCGACCTTCAACAGTGAGCGGGGAACGGGCGGCATTATGGTCGCCCGTCTCGTAGGACTACAACTCGATGCGCTCGACTTTCCCGACCAGCAGGATGTAGGACAACGCCCCCATCAGGGCCAGCACCGCGATGTAGGTAATGGCCGGGGCGAACGAATCACCGCTGGCGAGGAAGCCGATGACGATCGGCGTGGCAATAGCCGCCAGGTTACCGATGAGATTGAACACCCCGCCGGTCAATCCCAGCAATCGCGCCGGCGCCAGCGTCGACACCAGCGACCAGGTGATAGACGCCAGGCCATTACCGAAGAATGCCAGGGCAAGGAACGCGATCACCAGTGGCGTCGATTCGACGAAGTTGGCGCCGATGATCGACGTGGAAATCAGCAACCCACCAATGATCGGCAGCTTGCGCGCGAACCCCACCGTGGCACCGCGACGGATCAGCCAATCGGAGAAAAACCCGGAACACAGTACGCCGATAAACGCGGCGAGGAACGGCAACGACGCCAGCAAGCCGGACTTGATGAAGTCCATGCCGCGATATTTCACCAGGTAGGTCGGAAACCATGTCAGGAAAAACCACAGCGTGGAGTTGAGGCAGAACTGGCCCAGGTAGATGCCCCACAATTTGCGTTGGGTCAGGACAATGCCGAGGTCGCTCCAGCTGAATTTGGCCTTGGCGGTATCGGCCTGGATATCCACCAGCCCGCCACCCTCGCGGATCAGCTCGATTTCGGCGGCGTTGGCGCCTTTGAAATCCCGTGGCTCGCGATACACCGCGTACCAGATCACCGCCCAGAGAATGCCCACCGCGCCCGTGGCGACAAACACCATGTGCCAACCGAATGCGTGTTGCAGCCACGCCAGCACGGGCGTCAGGAATGCCAGGCCGACAAATTGCCCGGAGGTATAGAAACCGATGGCCGTGGCCCGCTCGCGCTCAGGAAACCAGGTCGTCACCACGCGGCTGTTGATCGGATAGGCCGGGGCTTCCAGGGCACCGACGGCCATGCGCAGCACGAACAACGCGATGAAACTGGCGGCAAAACCGAGCATCACTGTGGCCGCCGACCACAGCAACAACGCCACGCTGTACAGGATGCGCGGCGGCACCCGGTCCACCAGCCAGCCACCGGGGATCTGCATGGCGGCGTAGGTCCAGCCGAACGCCGAGAAAATCAGCCCGACGTGGATCGGGTCGATGCCCAGGTCAGTGGTCAGCGCCGGGGCAGCGATCGAGAGGTTGCTGCGGTCCAGGTAGTTGATCACCACGGTGATGAACAGCAGGACCATGATGAAAAAACGCTTGCGGCTGGGCGTCACCAACGACGCCTGCGCGCTCAGGGTGTGCGCTTGCATGTGAGGTGCCTCTTTTTATGTTTATTGAGGAAACGGGCGCATCGAAGAAGATCTCCCGGCTTGCGAAGATCAAATTGTGGGAGCGAGCTTGCTCGCGATAGCAATGTATCAGTCACACATGCGCCAACTGACACACCGTCATCGCGAGCAAGCTCGCTCCCACAGGGGACCTGGGGCGCTCATGGCTTTTGCATTCACCACAGGACCACAGGGAACTTGGGTGAGTCAGGCGTGACTCACCACTCGGCAAAACTGCCATCGGCATGGCGCCAGATCGGGTTGCGCCAGCGATGGCCGATGGCCGCGCGCTCGATGACGTATTCCTCGTTGATCTCGATGCCAAGGCCCGGGCCATTCGGGATTTTCACGAAGCCTTTGTCGTAGTCGAACACCTGAGGATCCTTGATGTAATCCAGCAGGTCGTTGCTCTCGTTGTAATGGATACCCAGGCTCTGCTCCTGGATAAACGCGTTGTAGCAAGCCGCGTCCAGTTGCAGGCACGCCGCCAAGGCAATCGGGCCCAGCGGGCAGTGCAGCGCCAGCGCCACGTCATAGGCTTCGGCCATGTTGGCGATCTTGCGGGTTTCGGTGATGCCACCGGCGTGGGACGCATCCGGCTGGATGATGTCGACGTAGCCTTCGCTGAGCACCCGCTTGAAATCCCAGCGCGAGAACAACCGCTCGCCCAAGGCAATCGGGGTGCTGGTCAACGGCGCCAATTCCTTGAGGGCTTCGTAGTTTTCGCTGAGCACCGGTTCTTCGATGAACATCAGTTTGTACGGATCGAGTTCCTTCATCAGCACTTTGGCCATCGGCTTGTGCACACGGCCGTGGAAGTCCACGCCAATGCCGACGTTCGGCCCGACCGCATCGCGCACTGCCGCCACGTTCGCCAAGGCGAGGTCGACTTTTTCGAAGGTGTCGAGAAACTGCAGCTCTTCGGTGCCGTTCATTTTCACAGCCGTGAAGCCGCGTCCGACGGCCTCTTTAGCCGCCCGAGCGGTGTCCGCCGGACGGTCGCCGCCGATCCAGGAGTAGACACGGATCTTGTCGCGCACCTGGCCGCCAAGCAAATCGCTGACCGACACGCCCAAGGCCTTGCCCTTGATGTCCCACAACGCCTGGTCGATACCGGCCAGGGCGCTCATGTGGACGGCGCCGCCACGGTAGAAACCGCCGCGATAGAGCACGGTCCAGATATCTTCGATGTTGCGTGGGTCTTTGCCGATCAGGTAGTCGGACAATTCCTCGACGGCAGCCGCCACCGTGTGGGCACGGCCTTCCACTACGGGCTCGCCCCAGCCAGTCACACCCTCGTCGGTCTCGACCTTGAGGAAGCACCAGCGCGGCGGAACGATAAACGTGGTCAGTTTGGTGATTTTCATCTTGTTGTCTCTCTTGTCAGATGCAGCGCGCGGGGCGCTGGAAAAGTCTTCAGTTCAAGGCATTCCATGCGGCTACATAGGCCTTGGCGCGCTCCGCCACTTCATCCACTGTCAGGCCCGGCTTGAACAACCCGGAACCGAGGCCGAAACCTTTCACGCCGGCTTCGACGAACACCGCCATGTTGTCCGGGGTAATCCCGCCCACCGGCACCAGCACTGTCCCGGCCGGCAGCACCGCGAGCCAGGCCTTGACCACCGCCGGGCCCATTTGCTCGGCGGGAAACATCTTCAGCACATGGGCGCCTTCGGCCAGCGCGGCAAAGGCTTCGGTCGGTGTGGCAACGCCGGGAGACAGGTACAGCCCCGCCGCTTTCGCCGCCCGCAAGACCTTCGGATCGCTATGAGGCATGACGATCACTTGGCCGCCCGCGGCCTTGACCTGCTCTACCTGTTCCGGCGTCAGCACGGTACCCGCGCCGATCAGGCAATCAGCGGGCAAAGTACTGCGCAGGATGCGGATACTTTCGTACGGTTCGGGGGAATTGAGCGGCACTTCGATGACGCGAAATCCAGCGGCATAAAGGACTTCACCGATAGATGCCGCTTCGTCAGGGCGCAGGCCGCGCAGAATCGCGATCAGCCCGTTGTGCGCCAGCGCTTGTGTGAGCATGTCAGGTCTCCAGTAGGTTTAACGCGATGCGCTGGTTTCGAGCAGCCCGGCTGCCACGGCCAGTTGCCACAAACCGCGCTCGGTGGCCTGTTCGGCCAGGGTCACCCGGGCGAAACCGCAGGCGTCGAGGGCCCGCTGGTAACGGGCGCAGAGTTGAGAATTGCCGATCAGCACCACCGTCGGCAGATGAACGCTGTTACGCCGGTGACGTTGTACGGCGGCCAGCGCCGTCAGCTCATGGCCGATCAGGACGCCCGACAGGTAATCGGCTTGGGCGCTCGCGCCAAGCTCGCCGGTCAAGCCCAGGCTACGGGCGCTGAATACGGTAGACAGAGGGCCGATCTGGCCATCCGACGACAGCGCCACCTGCACGCCGCGATCGAAAGCCACACCATCGAACGCCGCACCGCGCTGCTGGGTGCGGCCGAGAATGCTGTGGTCGCTGAGCACGGCGAAGATCTCGCCGGTCATGAAGGTGTCGAAATGGACGATGCAGCCCTCGGTCACTTCCACCCATTTCGAATGGCTGCCCGGCAAGCCGATCAGCACCGCTTCGTTCGGCAGGCTGTGCAACGCACCGAGTACCTGGGTTTCTTCGCCGCGCATCACATTGGGCAGCCGGGAGCGTTGGATCACTCCTGGCACGATGTGAACATCGACACCACGAAGGCTCCGAATGACTTGTAGGGAATGTCCGAGATTGGCGACGTTTGCCGGCGTGTCGCAGTAAGGCGCTTCCCGCCAACCTTGTGCGCTGCCCACCATGCCGCAAGCAATGACGGGCAAGCCTGGCTGCGCATCGAGCCAGTCGCCGCAGGCTTCATCGAAGGCCAGCTCAAAACCATCGGTACAGACCTGGCCGGCCACGGTTCGCGGCCCGGACGGCAACTGCATGATCCCCGACGACAGCGAACGCTGTTCGAGCACCTCGCCTCCAGCGGCAAGTTTATAAGCCCGTAATGAGGTGGTCCCCCAATCGAGCGCGATCAATTGCGCCTGCATCCGCTTCACCTGTTTTGTTTATTGGGCAGTGAGTGAGGCGGACTATAAACCTGCGCGCAGAGAAATCTCAATATATAAATATCTCTCCCATATATTGGGATAATCGTAATAACCGCAAAACCATCGCCATCCAGCCAAGACCCTGCTACGTTTTCGGACCGGACGCCAAACAACTCAGGGAAAAAAGTGATGGGACAAACGCTGAAAATCCTCGGCCGCACTTCCTCGATCAATGTCAGAAAAGTCTTGTGGACTTGCCAGGAACTGGACATCGGCTACGAGCGCGAAGACTGGGGCATCGGTTTTGCTTCGACCCATGACCCGGCGTTCCTGGCGCTCAACCCCAACGCCCAGGTGCCGGTGATCATCGATGAGAACGGCGTGCTCTGGGAGTCGAACACCATCTGCCGCTACCTCGTAGGCAAGCATGGGCGCGAGGACCTGCTCCCCGTCGAACCTGCCGCACGGGCGCGTGTAGAGCAATGGATGGATTGGCAAGCCACCGAGCTCAACCCGTCGTGGGGCGATGCGTTTTACGGACTGGTGCGCAAGCACCCGGATTTCCAGGACCCAGAACTCATCGCCGCCGGCGTCAAACGCTGGAACGACAAGATGGGCTTGCTGGAACAACAGTTGAACCACACCGGCGCTTACGTGGCCGGCGCGGACTTTTCCCTCGCGGACGTGCTCATCGGCCTGTCCGCACATCGCTGGCGCCAGACGCCCATGGAGCGTCCGGACTACCCTGCGGTGGCCGCTTATTGCAAGCGGCTCGAACAACGGCCGGGGTTTGCCGAGTACGCGTCCGACGCGTACTCATGAACGTCAGTTGCCGTTAGCGAAGTCCCGCAGCACCTTGCCATCCATGCGGTAGCGCACCCACTCTTCCTGCGGTTGCGCGCCGAGGGATTTGTAGAATTCGATGGCCGGGGTGTTCCAGTCCAGTACGCTCCACTCGAAGCGGCCGCAATCGTTGTCGCAGGCGATCTTCGCCAGGTGCCGCAACAGCGTCTTGCCCGCCCCGCCACCGCGTTGTTCAGGCGTGATGTACAAGTCTTCGAGGTACAGGCAGTTGCTGCCCAGCCAGGTGGAGTAGCTGAAGAAAAACACTGCGAAACCGATCGGCACGCCATCGCGCAGGCAGATCAAGCCGTGGGCGGTCGCGCCTTCGCTGAACAGGCTGCGCTCGATGTCCGCCACACTGGCGATGACTTCGTGGCGGGCTTTTTCGTAATCGGCAAGCTCGGTGATGAACGCAAGGATTTGAGGCGCATCGCTGGGTTGCGCGGGACGGATCTCGATCGACATGAACGGGCCTTGTAGCCAATTGAAAGCGCCATACTATGCCGCCCGGCAGCGCTCGTCACATCTTCTGCAGTCAAACTTCCACAGCGCCGTTCGTCGCCCCTCAGGCACCAACCCCGCTCCAGCGCGGCCAAAAATCTGGCAAGCATTCCAAAAAATGGAGGCGACACCATGATCAATTCAAGGCTGACTGCATTCACCTTCGCTGCATTGTTGTCCTCGGCGGCTTTCGCGGCCACGACCTCAGGCACCGGGCCAACCGATCCGGTCCAGGCACCGAACTCGCCCGCCACCCAAGGCTTGCCCAAATTGAACACCGACGGCACCGGCGGCACCTTGAACAATGGCCAGCCACCCGCGACGGGCACTGATCCACGGGTCCAGGGTAACGACACGGGTCGTCAGGGCGGTATGAACACCCCCGACTCCACCGCCCCTGACAACGCCGAGACCGGCGTGGGTTCGAAAACCACTACCGGAGGCTCGGGCTCTGAAGGTGGCGCCGCCAGCCAGTAGGCTTTATTCGGACACTGAGGAGGAGACATCCCATGCCTCGTGGAAGCAAAGACAAATACACCGACAAGCAAAAGCGCAAGGCCGAGCACATCGAAGAGAGCTATGAGCACAAAGGTGTGTCGGAGGGCGAGGCCGAGGCTCGGGCTTGGGCCACCGTCAACAAGCAGTCGGGCGGCGGCGAACGCTCCGGCGGCTCCGGCAAGAAAAAACCGGCCGAGGCGAAACAGTCCGATCGCAAGGAATCAGCCCGCCGCGCCGCCAAGTCCCGTGAAGGTCATCCACGCACCAGCAAAGCCTCCCATGAGGCCCAGACAGTGGATAGCTTGATGAAAGAGGCCCGGGCGAAAAACATTCCCGGGCGCTCGAAGATGCGCAAGCAGGAACTGGTCGAGGCGTTGCGCAAGGCGGGATAGAGCGAAAACTGTGGGAGCGAGCCTGCTCGCGAAAGCGGTGGGTCAGCAAGGAAGTGTTGGATGTGCCGACGCCTTCGCGAG
>NZ_JAOSHO010000272.1 GCF_025917275.1 Pseudomonas agronomica
TAACAGTGAGTTCTTGCCATGCAAATAAACAATTACAGCTATCGTTCAAATAAAGGACATAACAGTCGCATTCGTTTTTTGATATTCCATTACACCGCCGGAAATTTCGCGTCCTCGATCAATGCGTTGACCGGACCTTCGGTCAGCGCCCATTACCTTATCCCTGACTTGTCCGACCCCACTTATCCCGCAGCCTGTTTCAACGAACCACAGATTTTTAATCTCGTAGACGAAAACCAACGCGCCTGGCATGCCGGCGTGAGCAGTTGGGGTAATCGCAGCAACTTGAATGACACTTCCATTGGCGTGGAGATTGTCAACCTGGCAACTGACAACCAAGGCCAGTTTACCTTTCCACCTTATAAGGCCCAGCAAATCGAGGCGATTGAATACCTGGCCAAGGATATTCTCAGGCGCTACCCGGACATCAGTCCGGTCAACGTGGTCGGGCACTCGGATATCGCCGCCGGACGCAAGAGTGATCCAGGTCCGATGTTCCCGTGGCATGCGCTGTATCTGGAAGGTATCGGGGCCTGGTTCGATGACGCCACCCGAGACACTTTCGTGCAGACGTATCAAGCCGAAGGCATCCCCCTGCGCGAACAATTGCTCGGGCTGTTCAAGCGATACGGCTATGACACCTCCGCCGCCACGACAAGTGCCGGTTTCCAGCGACTTGTACGCGCTTTTCAGCTGCACTTTCGCCCGGCCCGATATGACGGCGTGATCGATATTGAGACCGCCGCGAACCTGGCGGCCTTGGTGAAGAAATATTTTCCCTGAGCAGGTCACCGGATGACAGCAACCGGCCCGGGCAAAAATGCTAGACAGTGTGACGCTGCAGGTTAGCCATCATTTCTTTCAGGGCTTCGAGATTGTCGTTCGGGTGCACCGCGTCCTCGAAGTCGCAAATCTGTTGCCAATGAGCGGCGACATCCTCAGGTGAGAAGCCTTTGCGCGGGTCGAACCCGGCGCCGAGGCTGCGCTCCCAGCGCACCTTGCCCATCCAGCCGCCGCCCACTTCGAATAATCCGGACGTTTCCTGGCAGGCTTCGCTGGCCAGGTACACCACCAGCGGACTGACGAGTTCAGGCTTGAGTTGTTCGAACACCTGCGGCGGGATAAGGCCCTCAGTCATGCGAGTGCCACCGGTGGGAGCGATCGCATTGACGTGGATGTTGTTCTTGCGGCCTTCGATGGCCAGGGTGCGGGTCAGGCCGTAGAGACCGAGCTTGGCCATCCCGTAGTTGGACTGGCCGAAATTGCCGTAGATGCCAGACGTGGAGGCGGTGAAGATCACCCGGCCATAATTCTGCTCACGCATGTGAGGCCAGGCGGCGCGGGTGACTTTATAAGCTCCTTCGACATGGACGCGGTAAACCAGGTCCCAGTCGGCATCGTCCATTTTATGGAAGGTCTTGTCTCGCAGGATGCCAGCGTTATTGACGACGACGTCGACGCGACCAAACGCGTCGAGGGCGTTTTGCACAAGCTTGTCGCCATCGGTGACGGAGTCATGATTGGCCTCGGCGATACCGCCGGCCTGGCGAATTTCGGCGACCACCCGGTCGGCCGCCGAAGCGTTGGCGCCCTCCCCTTGGGCCGAGCCCCCCAGGTCGTTGACCAGCACTTTCGCGCCTTGCCTTGCGAACAGCAGCGCATGGGCACGTCCCAGGCCACCACCGGCTCCTGTGACGATCACGACTTTATCTTCGAAGCGCACAGACTCATTCATGGGCAGAACTCCAGCAGGCCGTAGGACAATGAACGGGAGTGTCGGGTACAAGTCCGCTGGTCACAATCAACTGGGTTGAAAGTGAATGTTGGGCGATAAGGTGCAGGGATGATGCAGGCAACCCATCATGAACAGGCCATTTGCCTGTGAGGCGCAGCGATGGCCTCGCGAAATGCCAGGTAGTGATTGAGCACCTGCACCGGCGCTTCGGTGTGCGGGTAATGACCGATGTGAGGCAACGACACCGTGTCGGCATGGGGAATGAGCGCCTGGTAACGGGCCACCATATGCGCACCGGAAATCGGGTCGAATGCCCCGTCGATCAACCGTAACGGCACCTCGCCGCTCTGCATCGCCCGGACCCAGCGATCACGCTGCACGCGGCGCTCGGGAATATAGGCGATGAGCTTGTGCATGATTCGCGGTCCGCGGTGGGTCTCGACCAGGCTCCAGTAATCATCCAGCTCGCTTTCGGTGGGACCGGTCCAGGGACCGAAAATCTGCCGAAAGCTTTTCACCAGGCCGTCCCTGCAGAAAGCCCGGCCAACCAGCCAGCCCAAGGGGCTGAGCAGCAGTTTTTGCATCAACACCGGACGATGGGTTTCGGGAAACAGGCCACCGTTGAGGAAGACACAGCTGGCGACGTCAATGCGCGCCTCGCCATGCCGGGCAATCAACTCCTGGGCCACGCTGTCGCCATAATCATGGGCCAATACGTGGACACCTTGCGTCACGTTCAGGTGAACCAGCAATGCCTGTTGCAGATCGGCCTGCTCCAGCAGGCTATAGGCATGCTCCGTCGGTTTGGCGGAATCACCAAACCCGAGCATGTCGCAGGCAATGACTCGATAACGCTGTGCCAATGGCTGCCACAGGTAATGCCAGTCCCAACTGGCGGTCGGAAACCCATGTATCAACAGCAACGGCTCGCCGTGCCCGGCCGTCCAATAGCGGATGGCGTGGCCGCGAAACATGAATGTCTGGCCGCGCTGACGCCAGATACGCAGCGGGATCTGGACCATGGGCATCAGCTTTTATAGCCTGGATCTTGCTGGTCCAGTTTGCGCAGCAGCGCTGGCCAGGCCAACGCGCCCCCCATGCCCTGGGCACTTTTGGTCACGCCGGCGACCATCGCCCGGGCGCCGGCCAATATCCGCGGCTCGATGGCAATCAATTCGGCGCCGCCCGTCTGGGCCATGACCTGGATGTCGCAGGCTCGCTGGAAAATGAACATCATCAGGAACGTATCGGCAATGGTCCCGCCACAAGTGAGCAGACCATGGTTGTGCAACATGAGGAAATTGCTCTCGCCCAGGTCGGCTTGCAGGCGGGCCTTTTCTTCCGGGTTCAGCGCGACCCCTTCATACGGGTGATAAGCCAGGCTCGACAGCACGAACAGCGATTGCTGGCTGATCGGCAACACCCCTTGTTTCTGCGCCGACACCGCGACACCGGACGCTGTATGGGTGTGCAGCACGCACGTCACATCGTGCCGCACCTCATGCACCGCACTGTGGATGGTGTAGCCGGCAGGGTTGATCTCGTAGGGACTGTCCATCAACTTGTTGCCGGCCTGATCGATCTTGACCAGGCTCGACGCGGTGATTTCGTGGAACATCAACGCGTATGGGTTGATCAGGAAATCTTCAGTGCCAGGGACCTTCGCGGAGATATGCGTGAAAATCAGGTCATCCCAGCCGTGCAGCGCGACCAACCGATAGCACGCAGCGAGATCGACTCGGGTTTGCCATTCGGCTGCGCTGACCTGATCCTTTATGCCGGGTGTCGATTGAATGGGCGCTACGCTCACGGCTATGACCTCTGGCTTTTTGATGAGGGAGACGGCCATGGTTTTCATGGACAGAAACCAGTCTAGTCATCTCCCGCCAGGTCGGTAGTTGCGTTGGCAGCCAGCTTACTGGCCGAGCGAGTCAGCATTAGTGCTCGCCGCAGGTGGCTCAACCACGCAGCGCGATGATCAACTCGGCCAACCAGGGCTCGGCGTCGGTTTCCGGCGTGACGCTTTCGCTGGCATCCAGGCGCAACATGGGCAGCACCTCGTTCACGCCCAGTTCGGCAAACAGCTCGCGCATCTGCTCGCCACCGCCGCAGAACGTATCGCCGTAGCTGGCGTCCCCCAGGCCGATCACCGCGCCAGGCAGCCCACGAAATGAAGCGGGCAATTGATCACGGATCGTTGAATACAGCGGCATCAAGTTATCCGGCAATTCGCCCATGCCGGTCGTCGACGTAACGGCGAGCAAGGCTTGCGGTCCGAACGCCTGGATGTCCGCCAGGGTTGCCCGTGGATTGAGGAACGTTTCGAAATCCGCGTTACCGAGCAATTTAGCGGCATGCCGGGCGACTTCTTCGGCCGTGCCGTAGACGGAGCCGGAAAGAATGGCGACTTTCATCGGTCTGATCCTGAAACTGAATAAATAGAGTGATCATGGTAACAGGCTGCGCGCTCAAGCTGCGATTGACTCTCAACAACCAATAATAGCCAGTGGACATCCCACCACGTTCTTCTAGAATGCAGCGCGTACAGGGAAGTCCAAGGCTGGAGGCCTCATGATCAACGCCCAACTGATGCAATTGGTGATCAATGCGTCGAACGACGGGATCGTCATCGCCGAAAAAGAAGGTGATGACAACATTCTGATTTATGTAAACCCGGCCTTCGAACGGCTGACCGGTTACAGCCGCGACGAAATCCTTTATCAGGATTGTCGCTTCCTGCAGTCAGGCGACCGGGACCAGCCGTCCCTGGAACCCATTCGCGCCGCCTTGAAACAAGGAGGCGCGTGCCGACAGGTGCTGCGCAACTACCGTAAGGACGGCGCCCCCTTCTGGAATGAATTGTCGCTCTCCACCGTAAAGAACGAGGCGGACGGCCACACTTATTTCGTGGGGGTGCAAAAAGACGTCACCGCTCAAGTGAAGGCCCAGCAGCGCGTTGCCCAGCTGGAGAAAGAATTGGCCGAAGCCCGGGAGATCATTGCTCGATTGAATTCGACGAGCGGTGAAAACAAAACGGCGAATTAATGGTCAGTCACTACAATCACCAGTGATAACGCAAATATTTTTCGAGCACCTTATGCAGCGCGACGCCCTCCTGACCCAGGATGAGCTTGATTTCATCCGGACCATGCAGCACAACCCGCAGTTGAATGAGCGGGATGTCACGTCGAGCTTGCTGGTAAACGGTGGATCCCAGATCCGGGATTTGCTGACGCGCTTGGCGGCGAATGAGCAGGTCACGCTGCAGGCCAACTTCGAAAACCAGCAGATGACCTTCCCGTTGCACCTGGTCGAAGATGAATTCCATGCCATGCACCTTCGTCTGGGCGTGCCGAGCATCTACGAGGATGGCCCGAAGATTCGTCCATGGCGCCTGACACTCGACGAGCCCGTGGCGCTGGAAAACGCCAGCGGCCAGCCGGGCCCGTTATGGGTACATGAGGTTTCCTGCAAGGGCGTACTGCTGGAAATCCGCAACCGCACCAAACCACCGAAGCAATTCTCCTTGTGGTTCAGCCCGTCAGGCTACGAGCGGATTTCACTGCGTGGTACGTTCGAAAGGGAAACCGCCCACGGCATGTACGCTTATCACCTGAGCCAGCATGACCAGGACGAAACCGAGCGGCTTCGCCAATACATCCTCCAGCAGCATCGCCTGGCTCATCCGGCGATGCATTTGTAGCACCCCCTTCAAGTGTCCAGGTTGCCCGCCAGCAACTGACGCATACGCTGGCGTATTTCCGTTCCTTCGCTCCCCAGGCAACCAATCGATGAATCCGCCAGGCTTTCCTGTGCCAGGTCGGAAGCGTCACCGGCCAGCATCACCGGACAATCCAGGCTGATCGCCAATCTCTTCAGGCGCTTGGGTAGATCGACCGCCGGCGCATGGTTGGACACCAGTACCAGCGCCAAGGGCTGGATCTTTTGGCAGACCAGGATAAGTTCGTCAAACGGTTGGCCGACAGTCATCACCCTGACGCCCACTTCTGCCTTGGACACAAACAGCGCCGTGACCAACAGCTCCAACTCCCGGCACTGGCCGCCGATGGCGCTGACCAGTACTCGCGGGGATAAAACGTCGCGCTTGAGCAGTAGCCGCTGCATCACGCGCGAGCGCAGGAAACCGTCGAAAAACAACCATTCGCTGGTCTGCCCGAACTCATGCTGGCGCTGCAACAGTTCTCGCCAGAGCGGCATCAGGATGTCCTGGAATACCACCGGCACTGCATAACTGGAAAAAATCTGTCCGTAGACGCGGTCCAGCGCCAAGTCATCGAAATTACCAACCGCATCCGCTACTTGCTGCTGCCATTGGTTATAGTCGGCGCGAACTAGGTCGGGGGAAATGAACTTGGAGACCGGCGGTACCGACTCGGTCCTCGCCAAAATCTTTCCCACTTTGCTCACGGCCACTCCCCGCTCGATCCAGGCGAGAATGCTCCTGACCTTTTCAATATCGCTCAGGGAATACAAGCGGTGCCCGCTTTCGGTGCGTGTGGGTTGTATGAGCCCATAGCGACGCTCCCATGCGCGCAAGGTCACCGGGTTCACCCCTGTCAACCGCGCTACTTCGCGGATGGGAAACAAGTCTTCACGCGTCAAGGCAGTGGATGCGGGGAACACGAAGTTATCTTCGGTGATTACGCTCATTCCGAGGGCTTTCCCGACAGAAAATTGGATCCCATACTACTCCCTCCCGACCATGTTATGACAAGGACAAATTCGGTCAACGTGCGGATTTGTTGTTTTTTGCTCGGCAAGGAATAATCCTTGCTTTGCCATTGGCGACCAGACGCATCCCGCTATCACGGGGGCGTCTCCCCGCGAACCTCTTATCCAGAGCGCCGCGCCTGTACCGGAGATACAAAATGTCTACCTCCCCCGTCACCTTGATGGTTGCGCGCCGCGTTGCCAATGGACGCTACCAGGACTTGATCGCCTGGTTGCGTGAAGGCGAGCAACTGGCGACCGACTTCCCCGGCTACCTGGGGTCAGGCGTACTCGCACCGCCCCCCGAAGACGACGAATTCCAGATCATTTTCAGATTTGCCGACGAGCAGACCCTGCATTCATGGGAACATTCCGCGTCGCGCACGGCCTG
>NZ_JAOSHO010000273.1 GCF_025917275.1 Pseudomonas agronomica
CTGGATGGTTTGTTCCGTCGACCGCAGTTTCGGCTCAGTCGCTGCCTCCGGACCTGGCAAGCGCCTCCAGAACCTCAATTGCCCGCTGCGCATCTTCCCGACCCACGAAGATGTGGTCGTGGTAGTAGGCGGCGATGACGTTGCAGCTGATGCCCGCGTTTCCCAAGGCGGTTGCGAAGGCGGCGGTCAAGCCGACGGCATCCAGGGCGGAGTGCACGGTCAAGGTGATCCAGGCGGCGACGTATTCGAAGTGCAGGCCCAGGGCCTGGGCCCTGTTGCGCTCGATGATGACGGTCAGGCCTTCTTTTTCGCGGAAGCTGCCCAGTATCTCCTCGTCTTTGACGAGGTCCATGTCAGTGACGCAGCAGAAGACATAGTCCCCGTCGTTGAGCGTCGGGCTCATTCCGCTGAGCAATTTCGCAATCGATTTTTCGCCTGACATGTCGGTTCACCGTTCGATGGATAAGGGCATCTGCTGGCGAGTGTTGTCGAAACGGGTACCGCCTGCAACTACCGGCCTCCCGGGACCGAAGGAAGCAGGAAACCAAGCACCTCGTCCATCAAAAGCTCTGGCACTTCCTCCGCAATGTAATGCCCCGACGGCAACGCTTTCCCTTGCACGTCGGTCGCGACTTTTTGCCATTCCCCAAGCGGATCGAAGCAACGGCCCACGACGCCGTCCGCTCCCCACAAAGCGAGCAACGGAATTGAGAGTTTTCGCCCGGCTTGCCGGTCGCTCCGATCATGCTCCAGATCGATGCTGGCGCTTGCCCGGTAATCCTCACACAGGCCATGAGCGGTGCCAGGGAGTGCCAGGCACCGCAAATACTCGGCAAATGCGGCGTCGGTGAAAGGCGCCATGCCAGCGCTGCGGGTGCCCATGACGCTGCGCAGATACTGCTCCGGATCAGCCTCGATCAGTGTCTCGGGAAAGGGCGCTGGACGGATCAGGAAGAACCAGTGCCAATAGGCGCGGGCAAACGCTTCGTTGGTTTGCTCATACATCGCCAATGTCGGCGCGATATCCAGTGTGATCAAGCGCTTCACTGCGTCCGGGTGGTCCATGGCCATGCGATGGGCGACGCGTGCGCCTCGGTCATGCGCCAGCACGTCAAACTTCACGAATCCCAGCGCGCGCATGAGCTCGAGCCCGTCCTGGGCCATTTGTCGCTTGGAGTAGGCGAGGTGTTCGGCGTCGCCTGCCGGTTTGTCGCTGTCACCGTAGCCACGAAGGTCCGCCGCGACCACGGTGAAATGCTCCGCCAGGGGTTCGGCGATCTTGTGCCACATGACGTGAGTCTGGGGATGCCCGTGGAGCAGCAATAGGCCTTGGCCGCTCCCACCTTTGCGGTAGCTGACGGTGATGCCATTGACTTGGCATCGGCCCGATTCAAATGAGGCGAACATCGCTTGGTTCTCCTGCTGATGGTTGCGCTCATTGTAGGGCGCGCGCTCGCGGGTGCTAAGGCCCTGCGTGTGACGGCTTTCTTCACGAATCGTGCGCAACCTGACTCACCTCTGGCACAGCTGTCGCGGCAAATGCGACAACTGTCGCACGGCTTCGCGACCCGCGATAGGAGCCGAAAACCCCATGTATCGGGGCTTGCGCAGCATTTTCAAACGGTGGCATGGGGGTTGCTCCTCTCCTGGTGCGCAGCGCAATGGCTTCGCTACTAATAAGAACCAGGAGTCCTCCCATGACACAGATTGGCCTCGCCGTGCCTACTGCTTCTCGGAACGCGCCCCTCCGCGCTCCCCTCAAGACGCTATTTGTCGTGCTGGCGCTTACCTTCCATACCGTCCCGAGCTGGGCGCAGGACCTGCCGGCGAATGTCGACGGCAAGCGCATTATCGCCGCCGACCAGGAACCCGGTAACTGGATGAGTACCGGCCGCACCTACGACGAACAACGCTACAGCCCGTTAAAGAGGATCAGCGACCAGAACGTCGGCCAGTTGGGGCTCGCCTGGAGCTACAAGCTGGACCTGGATCGCGGTGTCGAGGCGACGCCCATCGTGGTCGACGGCGTGATGTATACGACCGGTCCGTTTTCGGTGGTCTACGCCTTGGATGCGCGCGACGGCAAGTTGATCTGGAAGTACGACCCCAAGTCCGACCGCAACCGCGCCGGTGAGGCTTGTTGCGACGCGGTCAACCGGGGCGTCGCGGTGTGGAAGGGCAAGGTTTACGTGGGTGTGCTCGATGGTCGTCTTGAAGCCATCGACGCCAAGACCGGCCAGCGCGCCTGGTCGGTGGACACCCGGGCCGATCATTCGCGCAGCTACACCATCACCGGGGCCCCGCGAGTGGTCAATGGCAAAGTCGTGATCGGCAACGGCGGCGCCGAGTTCGGCGTACGCGGTTATGTCACCGCCTACGACGCGGAGACCGGCAAGCAGGCCTGGCGCTTCTTCACGGTGCCGGGTGATCCCAAGTTGCCGCCGGAAGACAAGGCCATGGCCATCGCCGCCAAGACTTGGCACGGCGACGCCTATGTGGCCCAGGGCGGCGGCGGCACGGCCTGGGATTCCTTTGCGTTCGACCCGGACTTGAACCTGCTGTACATCGGTGTGGGCAATGGATCGTTGTGGGACCCGAAATGGCGGAGCCAGGCCAAGGGCGACAACCTGTTCCTGTCGTCCATCGTCGCGGTCAACGCCGATACGGGCGAGTACGCCTGGCACTACCAGACCACACCGGGGGACGCCTGGGACTACACCGCCACCCAGCACATGATCCTCGCGGAACTGCCGATCGATGGAAAGCCGCGCAAGGTGCTGATGCAAGCGCCGAAGAACGGTTTCTTCTACGTGATCGACCGCGCCACGGGTGAGCTGTTGTCCGCCAAGGGCATCGTGCCGCAGAGCTGGACCAAGGGCATGGACATGAAGACGGGCCGGCCCATCGTCGATGACGAGAATGCCGCGTACTGGAAGGATGGCAAGCGCAAGCTGGTCACGCCCGCGTTCTGGGGCGCCCACGACTGGCAGCCGATGTCCTACAACCCGAACACCGGCCTGGTGTATATCCCGGCGCACATCATGTCCGCCTACTACGAGCACATCCCCGAGGCGCCGAAGCGCAACCCGTTCAAGAGCATGTACCAACTGGGCCTGCGCACCGGGATGATGCCGGAGGACGCCGATGGGCTGTTGGAAATGGCCAAGGGCTGGTCGGGCAAGCTGATCGCCTGGGACCCGGTCAAGCAACAACCGGCCTGGGAAGTGCCCTATGTGACGATCTTCAACGGCGGCACCTTGAGCACCGCCGGCAACCTGGTGTTCGAGGGCAGCGCCGACGGCCGGGTGATCGCCTATGCCGCCGACAGTGGCAAGAAACTCTGGGAGCAGCCGGCGGCCAGCGGTGTGATGGCGGCGCCGATTACCTACAGCGTGGACGGTGAGCAGTACGTGACGTTCATGGCCGGATGGGGCGGTGCCTTCTCGACCTTTGCCGGTGCCTTGTCCCTGCGCGCCGGGGTCCGGCCGTTCTCGCAGGTATTGACCTACAAACTGGGCGGCACGGCGAAACTCAACGAGCCGGCACCGCTCGCCGACACCCCGAAACCGCCGCCCCTGACCGGCGACCAGGCCGCAGTGGACGCCGGCGCCAAGCTCTACGACGGCTATTGCTCCCAATGCCACGGCATTCATGCAGTCAGCGGCGGCGTGCTGCCGGACCTGCGCAAGCTGACGGCGGAAAAACACCAGATGTTCCTCGGCATTCTCTTTGGCGGTCGAGTGCCGGATGGCATGCCGTCCTTTGCCGACGCCTTCACGCCGGAACAGGTGGAGCAGATCCACCAATACCTGATCAAGCGCGCCCACGACCTGCAGCAGGAAGGCGGGGTCTGGAAAACCTTCACCGCCAAATGAATGCACCTGCATCGTTCTGAAACTGACCGCGAGAGCAAGCACATGACCGAGATCATCAATTACCAGAACTTCATCGCCAACGCCTTCATTCCCAGCGACCCAAGCATTGAGGTGCACAACCCGGCCAACGGCGCTTTACTGGCGCGGGTGCCCGAAGCCAGCGGCGAGCAAGTCGAAGCGGCGATTGCCGCAGCGCGCAAGGCGCAAAAAAGCTGGGCCGCCCGCCCGGCCATCGAACGCGCCGGCTACCTGCGCAAAATCGCCAGCAAAGTGCGCGACAACGCCGAACGACTCGCCCATATCATCACCGCCGAGCAAGGCAAAGTACTGGGATTGGCGCGGGTGGAAGTCAACTTCACCGCCGATTACCTGGACTACATGGCCGAGTGGGCACGGCGCCTTGAGGGCGAGGTACTGACCAGCGACCGCGCCGGCGAAAGCATATTCCTGCTGCGCAAGCCCCTGGGCGTGGTGGCCGGTATCCTGCCGTGGAATTTTCCGTTCTTCCTGATCGCTCGCAAGATGGCGCCGGCGCTGGTTACCGGTAATACCATTGTGATCAAGCCCAGCGAAGAAACGCCCATCAACTGCTTCGAGTTTGCCCGCCTGGTGGCCGAGACCGACCTGCCGGCCGGGGTGTTCAATGTCGTCAGCGGCACGGGGGCGACCGTGGGGCATAACTTGACCCGCCATGCCGGCATCGACTTGATCAGCTTCACCGGCAGCGTCGGCACCGGCTCGCGGATCATGGCCGCGGCGGCGCCGAACATCACCAAGCTCAACCTGGAACTCGGTGGCAAGGCGCCGGCCATCGTGCTGGCGGACGCCGACCTGGACCTCGCGGTCAAGGCCATCACGGCTTCGCGGGTGATCAACACCGGGCAAGTCTGCAACTGCGCCGAGCGGGTGTATGTCGAGCGCAAGGTCGCCGATCAGTTCATCGAGCAGATTGCCGCCGCAATGGCCGCGACCCGCTACGGCGACCCGTTGGCCGAGGACGATCTGGACATGGGGCCGCTGATCAACCAGGCGGCGCTGGACAAGGTCGCGCGGATGGTCACCATTGCCAAGGAGCAGGGGGCCGAAGTGGTCACGGGCGGCGCGGTGGCTGGTAAGGGCCAGGGCTTCCATTACCAGCCGACGGTGCTGGCCGGGTGTGGCGGCGAGATGGCGATCATGCGCCAGGAGATCTTCGGCCCGGTGCTGCCGATCCAGATTGTCGAAGACCTGGACGAAGCCATCGCCCTGGCCAATGACAGCGAATACGGCCTGACGTCATCGATCTACACCCGCAGCCTGACTGCTGCCATGCGCGGGAGCAACGAGCTGGACTTCGGCGAAACCTACATCAATCGAGAGAACTTCGAAGCGATGCAGGGCTTCCATGCCGGGGCGCGCAAGTCCGGCATTGGCGGCGCGGACGGCAAGCACGGCTTGTATGAGTACACCCATACCCACGTGGTTTACATCCAAGTGTGATCTGGCGAAAAAAATGCCGGCAGCCGCAAGGGCGCCGGCATTTTTTTGGGCGTATCAGAACTGGTCGTTGGGCGCGACGACGCCGTGCTTTTTCATTTTGCGGTACAGCGTGGAGCGGGAGATGCCCAGGTCGGTGGCGGCGGCACTGATGTTCCAGCGATGCTGGCGCAGGGTTGCCAGCAGGCGACGGAACTCTTCGTCGCCCAGCTGTTCGCCCAAGCTGACGGCCAACGGGGTGGTGTTGGCGGACAGTGACAGGCGCTGTGGCGCCAGCACTTCGCTGGGCAAGCAGTCCAGGTCGATAACGCCGTTTTCAGCCAGGGCCACCGCGTAGCGCAGGCTATTGAGGAGTTGGCGGATATTGCCGGGCCAGTGGTAGTCGAGCAGGCACTGACGGGCATCCGCTTTCAGTCGTAGCGCGCGGGTTTCGTCCTGTGCCGCGAGCAGTTGCTCGATCAGCGCGGCGCGGTCACTGCGTTCGCGCAAGGCGGGCAGCGCCAGGTTCATGCCGGCGAGGCGATAGAACAGATCTTCGCGAAAGCGTTTCTCGCCGATCATCGTGGGCAGGTCCTGGTGAGTCGCCGAGATCACCTGGACGTCCAGCACCACCGGCACTTCAGCCCCCAGCGGCGCGATTTCCCGCTCCGCCAGCACCCTTAGCAAGCGGGTTTGCAAATGGGCGGGCATGTCGCCAATTTCATCGAGAAACAGCGTGCCGCCATTCGCCAGTTCCAACTTGCCCTTCATGCCTTTTCGGTTCGCGCCGGTAAAGCTGCCGGCGCGATAGCCGAACAGCTCGCTCTCGATCAGGGTCTCCGGAATGGCTGCGCAATTGAGTGCGACGAAAGGCCCTGCGCGACGAAGGCTGGCGTGGTGGATCGCGCGGGCAAAGGCTTCCTTGCCGGTGCCGGTCTCGCCGGTAATCAAAATCGGGATGCCTTTGTCGATCACCTTGCGCACCCGGTGGACGCTCTGTTGCAGTTGGGGGTCGAGGCCGGCGAGTTGTTGCAGGTCCGGGTGTGCGTCAGGGGCAGGGCGGGCGATGGGGCGCGGGCGGTGCTGTTGGGAAGGGATCCGCAGGCCGACCTCCAGCAACGCCTCATCCCGAAGACCACGCAAACGCACGCCTTGGGCGCCACCGTTGGTGAGTTTGAGCAATTCGTCCATTGTGGTTGGCAGCAGGCGATCGATGGCGGTGCCCAGCAGTGCCGGACCCACAGCCAAGTCCAGGGCGACAAAGGCGGCACGGTTGGCGCCGATGATGCGACCGCTTTCATCAAGCGCCAGTAACTGTTCGTTGGCCAGGTCAGCGATTTCATCGAGGGGCTTGAGGGACAAGGTCAAGCGGTCGCGGTAGCTCTGGCGGAAATGTGCATTTTCGATCAGGCGCGCGTACATGATCACCAGTTGCAGCGTCAGGTATTGGCTTTCCCGAGGGCCTGCGCTGTTCATGCAGGTCGCGTTCAGGCAGCCGCGCAGC
>NZ_JAOSHO010000274.1 GCF_025917275.1 Pseudomonas agronomica
GTTGTTTTGGGTTGGGGTTTAGAGCGTACCGAACACTTTCTTCGCCAAACTGGTCGCCGCAGCCGCCGGGTTCTTGCGAATGGTGGCTTCCTGCTTGCCGATCATCTCGAACAAGCCGTCCAGCGCCTGTTCGGTCACGTAGTTCTCGATATTGGCGCTCTTGGCGTCCAGCACACCCAACGTCGCAGCTTGGCCGGCAAAGGCGTTGTATTTCTGGGCCAGGCCGACCTTGTCGGTGGCTTGCTTGACGATAGGCAGGAACTTGGCGCGAATCTGTTCGCGGCTGCTCTTGTTCAGGTATTGCGTGGCCGAATCGTTGCCGCCGCTCAAGATGCCCTTGGCATCGCTCACGCTCATGTTCTTCACTGCATCGACCAGGATCGGTTGTGCCTGCACCACCGCAGCTTCGGCTGCCTGGTTCATGCTGGTTTCCAATTGATCGACCTGGTCGCCCATGCCGAAGGCTTTCATCTTGCCGGCGACTTTGCCGAGCTTGCCAGGCAACTCGATCTTCACGTCCGGGTTATTGCTGAAACCGCCCGGCGTGCCCAGTTGCTTGACGGCGATCTGGGCGCCTTGGGTCAGTGCATCCTTGAGGCCACCCGTGGCGTCTTTCTGGGACAGATCGCCCAAGGACAGGGCCATGGCATTGGCGCAGATCAACAGGCCGGCACACAGGCCGGTGAAACGAAGGGTAGAGCGGAGCATGGCAGCTTCCTTGAGGAGTGGAACAGGAATCAGCGTGCAGCGTTGACGCGAATCTTCAACGGCTGCGGATCTTTGTCATCGAGCTGCACGGAGTGTTGTTCAGTGGTGATGAACATCAACTGGCCGTCGACTTCGATGCGGGCACTCACGGCGTAACGATGGCCGGGCTTGACCTGTGTCGGATCATAACTGAGGTGGAACGGCAAAGGGACCTGGCCCTTGACCGGCCCCCGCTGCTCATCGATCACGACGGCTGGCGCGTCGGCCAGGGAAACGTCTTGCAGGCTCACGGTCAACGTAGCAGTGGGCGGCAGGGCGATGCGTTGCAGATAGAACACTTCGCCGTCGAGGCTGTTCTTGCTGGCCAGCGGCGCGCTGGAGCAGGCGCTCAGCAGCGTGGCTGCGGCGACGAGAAGAAGCTTTTTCATTAGGCCATTTCCATATTGTGGGCCCCGGCAAAAGGCTGGGGCCTGTGGAGAATCAATCCTGGATTGCCGGCGCGTTCGAATCCGTGGGCTCCTCACTGCGATGCAACGCCACCTGGCGGATCGACAAACGAATCTCCGCCGGCAGCACGCGCTTGGCGGCACCTTCGGCCAGTTCACCGAGCAGCTCGTGATAGCTTAGCTTGCCCGCTTCATCGCGGCGCAGTACGTCGAGGTCGAGCATCGTCTGGATGAAGTGGCGGAACAGGCTCTTGTCGAAGAACTCCGGCGCGTTCAGCCCGTGCAGGATCGACAGGCGCTGGGCCATGACGGTGCAGAGGTCTTCCAGTTCTTCGGCGCTGATGCTGTTCTGCCCGCTGTTGAGCAGCAGCGAAACGGTCATGTAGAAGCGCTGCAACGTCTGGGCGATGCTCTTCGATAGCAGCGTCAGCAGCACGAAGTGCCGTGAACTTGGCGAAGGACGCAAGTACAGGTCTTTCTCGAAGCGCAACAGGCCCTGCTCGACGAACGCTTCGAGCCACTGGTCGACCACGTCGTCCAACTCTTCCAGCGACCAGCGAATGAACAGCTCCGATTGCAGGTACGGGTACAAGGCCCGGGTATAACGCAGGATCTGCTCGCGGCTCATGCGCGAGCTGCTCTGGAAGAAGCTTGCCAGCAACGCCGGCAGGGCGAAGATGTGCAGCACGTTGTTGCGGTAGTAGGTCATCAGTACCGCATTCTGCTCATCCAGGTACAGGATCTTGCCCAAGGCATCGCTCTGTTCCGACAACAGGTCCATGCCTTTGACATGCTCGATCAACGCCTGGCCGTCGCCCTCAGGCAGCGTGGTATGCGGTGAATAAGGCACTTTGCGCAGCAACGCGAGGTACAAGTCCAACACGCGGGCCATGGCCTGGTCGTCCAGGGCCAGGCGGCTGGTGGACAGCAGCGCCAGGGCGACAAGGTTGACCGGGTTGATGGCCGCGGCTTCGTTCAGGTGCCGCGCCACGCGTTCGCCGAGGCGGTTGGTGGTCGCGTTGAGCCAGGCCGGTTTGAATTGCGGACCCAGTTCCTGTTGGCGCCAATCGGGCTGCTCGCCGTCGAGGAATTCCGCCAGCTTGATCGGCTCGCCGAAGTTCACCGCCACTTGGCCGAAGCGCTGCTTGAGGGCGCCGATGACCTTGAAGATATCGAAGATCGACTCTTTCTTCTTGCTCGCGCCGCGCAGTTCGCCCAGGTAGGTGCGGCCTTCCAGTACGCGCTCATAACCGATGTACACCGGCACGAACACGATGGGCATGCGCGACGAGCGCAGGAAGCTGCGCAGGGTGATGGCGAGCATGCCGGTCTTGGGTTGCAGCATGCGCCCGGTGCGCGAACGGCCGCCTTCGACGAAATACTCCACCGGGAAGCCCTTGGTGAACAGCGTGTGCAGGTATTCGTTGAACACGGCGGTGTAGAGCGGGTTGCCCTTGAATGTGCGGCGCATGAAGAACGCCCCGCCACGGCGCAGCAGGCTGCCAATCACCGGCATGTTCAGGTTGATGCCGGCGGCGATGTGCGGTGGCGTCAGGCCGTTGCGAAACAGCAGGTACGACAACAGCAGGTAGTCGATATGGCTGCGGTGGCACGGCACGTAGATGACTTCGTGACCTTGGGCGACGTTCTGCACGCCTTCGATGTGGTTGACCTTGATGCCGTCGTAGATCTTGTTCCAGAACCAGCTCAGCACCACTTCCAGGAAGCGGATGGCCGTGTAGGTGTAGTCCGAAGCGATCTCGTTGCCGTAGCGCAGGGCCTGGGCCTTGGCTTTTTCCGGGGAAATCTTCTCCCGCTCGGCCTCTTCGGCAATGGCCTGCTTGACCAGCGGCTGGTTCACCAGGCCCTTCACCAGGTTGCGTCGGTGGGAAATGTCAGGGCCGATGACCGCCGCTTTCAGGTTGCGGAAGTGCACCCGCAGGATCCGCTGGGCCATGCGCACGGTGCGTTCGTGGCCCTTGTCGTGCTCGATCAGCTCGCGCAGGTGGATCGGCGCGGAAAACTGCACGCGGGTCTTGCGGCCCAGGATCATGATGCTCAGCAATCGACGCAAGCGCCCGGTGACCGCCCAACTGTCGGCGAACAGCAATTTCCAGGGGCTGGATTCGCTGTCGGGCGACTGCCCCCAGAACACGCTGACCGGGATGATCTGCGCGTCTTCGGCGACGTTGTGGGTCAGCACGTCGACCAGCCGCGTCAGGGTGGGCGGCGCTCCTCGCTTGTCCTGGCGCCCGAGCCAGTCCGGCGCCGGCGTCAGGTAGAAGAACGCCGCCGGTTCCAGCAGGTTGCCCACCGACACCGGGAGCACCGGGCGCGGCAGGCCGGCCTTGGTGCACTCGGTGTCGAGCACCGCGAGGTCGGTGAGCGATGGATCTTGCAGGACGTAGAACACGGGACGACTGCGGTCGAGGTTGAGGGTAAAGGACGACTGGTTGATCGTCTCGGAGCGAACCCAGAGATATAACAGTCGGCGCAAGGTGCCAAACACAAGACGGCGGAACGGGGAGCGGGTCATACGGCTTCTGCATGAGTGAATGGGATGGAGCGGGGGCCAGTGTGCCGGATTCGTCGAAAATCGGCAAAAAAGCGCCGAAGTAAAGTCAGTTGAGAGTTTTCTCCGGTGTCATATACTCGGCCGGTGCTGCCTCGGCGCTATCCATGGCGCGCCGGACGGTGGCTAACGTTCGTACGGCTTTGCCTTTTACGGTTGGGTGGGAAAAGTCGACTCAAAAAATAAAAAACGGGAGTGAGCATCATGGCAGCACGGGAAACCGGCAGTGTGAAGTGGTTCAACGACGCCAAGGGCTATGGCTTCATCCAGCGTGAAGGCGGCGCGGATGTGTTCGTGCATTACCGCGCGATCCGTGGCGAAGGTCACCGTTCACTGACCGAAGGCCAGCAAGTCGAGTACGCGGTCGTGGAAGGGCAGAAGGGCTTGCAGGCTGAGGATGTGGTGGGGTTGTAACCCGCATTTACGGGCAACATAAAACCCACTGTGGGAGCGAGCTTGCTCGCGATAGCGGTCTGCCTGAGACGGTGATGTTGAATGTAACGCCGTCTTCGCGAGCAAGCTCGCTCCCACATTGACTCTTCGGTGGACTGGAGGTCAGGGTCACGCCGTCTTCCAGGTAATCTCTTCTTCCCCATCGGCGCTGATGCGAATCCAGCGATCCGCCGATTCTTCACCTTCTTCCTCCACCCACGAGCCGGGCGCGCAGCGCACTTCGACATTCAGCGCGGCGAAAGCGGCGCGGGCGCAGGCGATGTCGTCTTCCCACGGGGTCTGGTCGCTTTCCAGGTACAAGCTGTTCCATTTGCCTACGGCCTTGGGCAGCCAGGTCACCGGGATCTTGCCGGCCTTGCACTTGTAGGTCTGGCCTTTCTGCACCCAGTCGCTGCACGGACCCAGGGCTTCGCCGAGCCAATGGGCGATGGCCTTGTGGTCGACGTCGGCGTCCTTCAGGTAAATCTCGATATCGGGTTGGCGCATGGATGTCCTCGCTGCGGTCTTGAAAAATCCATTCGCGGATTTAACTGGCCCCAGGCGATTGCCCGGGGCCCTGGGTCATTATTGAAGAATGAAATAATCGTAGCGCATCGACACCGTGACTTCGAACGGCTCGGCCTGCTCGATCACGCTGGCGCGGCGTTCGGCACTGGCGCGCCAACCGTGTGGCGTCATCGCCAGCAGGTTGGCGCGGTCCTGGCCGTTGTCGAGGGACAGCTTGAACTGGAGGGTCTCGCTGTGATCCAGCACCATGCCCGGCGGCACCAGGGCCAGGTGCTTGTCGTCGGTGTATTCGCGCACTTCGTCGTAAAGACGTTCGCGTAGCTCCATCAGATGGCCGCTGGTTGGACCGACCTTCATCAAGCCGCCCCCAGGGCTGAGCAAGCGCTTGGCTTCCTGCCAGTCCAATGGGCTGAACACGCTGGCGAGGAACTGGCAGCAGCCGTCCGCCAATGGCACCCGGGCCATACTGGCAATCAACCAGGTCAGTTGCGGGTTACGCTTGCAGGCTCGTTTGACGGCTTCGCGGGAGATGTCGAGCGCGTAGCCATCGGCATGGGGCAACGCCTCGGCGATTTGCGCGGTGTAGTAGCCCTCGCCACAACCGATGTCCACCCAGCGCCCAGGCGCGCGTTCGGCGGCCAGCTCGGCCAGGCGCCGGGCAACCGGGGCGTAGTGCCCGGCGTTGAGAAAGTCGCGGCGGGCTTCGACCATTGCCTGGTTGTCGCCGGGGTCGCGGCTGTTCTTGTGCTGCACCGGCAGCAGGTTCAAGTAACCCTGCCGCGCCCGGTCGAACCGATGCCCGGCAGGGCACGCCACACCGTTGTCCACCGCGTTCAGCGGTTCACTGCAGATTGGGCAGGCGAGCATCAGGCGAGCAACTTGATCAGCGTCTTGTAGTAGATCTCGGTCAGCACATTGAGATCAGCCGCCAGGACGCGTTCGTTGACCTGGTGGATGGTCGCGTTGACCGGCCCCAGCTCCACGACCTGCGTGCCCATGGTGGCGATGAAGCGACCATCTGAAGTGCCGCCGCTGGTGGAGGCTTTGGTCTCGCGGCCCGTCACGTCCTTGATGCTCGACGACACGGCGTCCAGCAAGGCACCCGGTTCGGTGAGAAACGGCAGGCCGGACAAGGCCCAGTCGATGTGCCAGTCCAGTTGATGCTTGTCGAGGATGGCGGCGACGCGCTGTTGCAGGCCTTCGACGGTGGATTCGGTGGAGAAGCGGAAGTTGAACACCGCCTCCAGGTCGCCGGGGATCACATTGGTCGCGCCGGTGCCGGAATTGAGGTTGGAGATCTGGAAGCTGGTCGGCGGGAAGAAATCGTTGCCGTGGTCCCAGTGCTCGGCGGCCAGTTCGGCCAGGGCCGGCGCGGCCAGATGGATCGGGTTCTTCGCCAGGTGTGGATAAGCCACGTGGCCTTGCTTGCCGCGCACGGTCAGCTTCGCGCCGAGTGAACCACGGCGACCATTCTTGACCACATCGCCCACCAGTGTGGTGCTCGACGGCTCGCCGACGATGCACCAGTCCAAGCGCTCCTGGCGGGCCTTGAGGCGTTCGACCACGGCCTTGGTGCCATGGTGGGCCGGGCCTTCTTCATCGCTGGTGATCAGGAAGGTCAGCGAGCCCTTGTGGTCCGGGTAGTCGGCGACGAACCGTTCGGCCGCGACAACCATTGCCGCGAGGCTGCCTTTCATGTCAGCCGCGCCGCGACCGCAAAGCATGCCGTGTTCGTCGATGACCGCATTGAACGGGTCGAGCTGCCACGCCTGCACCGGACCGGTCGGCACCACATCGGTGTGACCGGCGAAGCACAACACCGGGCCGTCCTGCTTGCCATGGCTGGCCCAGAAGTTATCCACATCCTCGATGCGCATCGGCTCGAGTTTGAAACCGGCGTCGCCCAGGCGCTGCATCATGATGTTCTGGCAATCGGCATCCACCGGCGTCACGGACGGACGGCGGATCAGGTCGATGGCGAGTTGCAGGGTCGGCGAGAGGTCGGCGTGGGCCGTCATGGAAAACTCCGGAAATCTGGAAAAGAAATCACAGTCCATGTGGGAGCGGGCTTGCTCGCGAA
>NZ_JAOSHO010000275.1 GCF_025917275.1 Pseudomonas agronomica
GGTAAAAGCAAATTCAGGTGCTCCAGATTCTCGGTGGCATGGCTTCTCTTCCAAGCAACGCCGGGCGCAGAAGCCGCCACAACTCAATCAACCACCCCCGCGCCATAAGCGCCTCGCTCGCCAGGCAACGGGCCACGACCAGGCCGGGCAATTGGGTCAGGTCGCCACGCACGGCATGGCCCAGGGATCGGCAGCGTTCCAGCAGCTCGCTGTCGATCTCCCCGGTGACCAGCAAGGTGGCAAACACCGGATCACCGCCCAGGCCGATGGGCGAGTCCAGCAGTCCATCGCCACCGACGACGCGTTGGCGCTCATGCCACAGCAACTGACCGTCGCGGCGAATGTCCAGCCGCGATTGAAAGTGCCCCAGGTCGAACCGCTCGTCGCTGGCCGGCCGGCCGAGGGCAACCATGTCCCAATAGAACAATCGGGCATCGCCCTGCAGGTCGATACTTGTGCTGAGTTCGGCCTGGGCTGCGCTGAATACGATAGTTTCCTGGGGCAGCCATTCCAGGGTCGCGCCGTGGGCCACGCTCAGGGTCAGTTGCTGGTACGCCGGGCCGGCGGCGCGGTACCACTTGGCCGCGCCGGGGCTGGTCAATTGTGCCCAGGCGTCAGGGCCGACGTGGGCCGAGATGTCCAGCCGATCCCCACCGGCAATCCCGCCGGGCGGGTGGACGATGATGTGCTGGCACACTTCGGGGCCTTCGGCGTACAAGTGCTTCTGCACCCGCAGCGGGCCCTTGTGGCGGCGCTGTACCGGGCGTGTGCAATCGCCGAAGCGGGCATAGCCCAAGTCCAGCTCGGCGTGCCAGCTGGGTGTGAACAGGGCTGAAGACGTAACAGGTAGATTCATGATTTTCTGATTATCGTCGGGACGCTAAGCCTAGATCGTTACCAGCCCGCGCACACCCTCGGCTTCCATATTTTCTCCGCGGCCCTGCTGCACGATCTCGCCCCGGGACATCACCAGGTACTGATCGGCCAGCTCGGCGGCGAAATCGTAGAACTGCTCCACCAGCAAAATCGCCATGTCGCCCCGCGCCGCCAGTTTCTTGATCACCGCGCCGATCTCCTTGATCACCGACGGCTGGATGCCTTCGGTGGGCTCGTCGAGAATCAGCAAGCGCGGCCGACTGGCCAGGGCCCGGCCGATGGCGAGCTGCTGTTGCTGGCCGCCGGACAGGTCACCGCCCCGGCGTTGTTTCATCTGCAGCAGCACTGGGAACAGTTCGTAGATAAAGGCCGGTACTTCCTTGGCTTCGGAGCCGGGGAAACGCGACAGGCCCATCAGCAGGTTTTCTTCCACCGTCAGCCGCCCGAAAATCTCCCTGCCCTGGGGCACGTAGGCCATGCCGTCATGCACCCGTTGGTGCGGCTTGAAGGTAGTGATGGGTTTGCCCTCCCAATTCACCGCACCTTCCTTGGCCGGCAACAGGCCCATCAGGCATTTGAGCAGGGTGGTCTTGCCCACGCCGTTGCGCCCGAGCAGGCACGTCACCTCGCCGACCTTCACGTCGAACGACAGGCCGCGCAGGATGTGGCTACCGCCGTAGTATTGATGCAGCTTGTCGACTTGCAGCATGTCTTGAATTCCCCTCAAATCCCCTGTGGGAGCGAGCAAGCTCGCTCCCACATAAAAGCCAACTTCTATCGCCTCAGCGACCGAGGTAAACCTCGATCACCCGCTCATCCGCCTGCACCTGTTCCAGCGACCCTTCGGCCAGCACGCTGCCCTGGTGCAACACGGTGACGTGGTCGGCGATCGCGCCGACGAAGCCCATGTCGTGCTCCACCACCATCAGCGAATGCTTGCCCGCCAAGGACTTGAACAGCTCGGCGGTGAAGTCGGTCTCGGCGTCGGTCATGCCCGCCACAGGCTCGTCGAGGAGCAGCAGTTGCGGGTCCTGCACCAGCAGCATGCCGATCTCCAGGAACTGCTTCTGGCCGTGGGACAACAGCCCGGCGGCGCGGTTGACGGAGGTGGTGAGGCGGATTGTCTCGAGCACTTCGCTGATGCGGTCGTGCTGCTCGCCGGTCAGTTTTGCCCGCAGGCTGGCCCACACCGATTTGTCGGTCTTGAGCGCCAATTCCAGGTTCTCGAACACGCTCAGGGCTTCGAACACCGTCGGCTTCTGGAACTTGCGGCCGATGCCGGCCTGGGCGATTTCCACTTCGCTCATCGTTGTCAGGTCGAGGGTCTCGCCGAACCAGGCCTTGCCGTGGCTGGGACGGGACTTGCCGGTGATCACATCCATCAACGTGGTCTTGCCCGCACCGTTGGGGCCGATGATGCAGCGCAATTCACCGACGCCGATGTACAGGTTCAAATCGTTCAAGGCCTTGAAGCCATCGAAGCTGACACTGATGTCCTCAAGGGTGAGGATGGTGCCGTGGCGGGTGTTCAGGCCAACACCAGCGGCCTGGCCGAGGCCGATGGCGTCGCGGCTGCTGCCCTGATCTTTGTTGGGTTCCAGGATGGGTTCGAGCATGAAATCCGCCGTTGGAGTGATTCTCATTGTTCGCCCCTTTTCTTCAACAACCCGATCACGCCCTTGGGCAGGTACAGGGTCACGACGATAAACAGGGCGCCGAGGAAGAACAGCCAATATTCTGGAAACGCCACGGTGAACCAGCTTTTCATGCCATTGACCACACCGGCGCCGAGCAACGGCCCGATCAGCGTACCGCGGCCGCCGAGGGCCACCCACACGGCGGCCTCGATGGAGTTGGTCGGCGACATTTCGCTGGGGTTGATGATGCCCACCTGCGGCACGTACAACGCCCCGGCCAGGCCGCACAACACCGCGCTCAACACCCAGACGAACAGCTTGAAGCCACGGGGATCGTAGCCGCAGAACATCAAGCGGTTTTCCGCGTCGCGCAGGGCGGTCAGTACCCGGCCGAACTTGCTGCGGGCCAGGCGCCAGCCGATGAACAGGCTCGCCACCAATAACAACACCGTGGCGAAAAACAGCACCGCGCGCGTGCCCGGCTCGGTGATGCCAAAGCCCAGGATCGAACGGAAATTGGTGAAGCCGTTGTTGCCGCCAAACCCGGTCTCGTTACGGAAAAACAACAGCATCCCGGCGAAGGTCAGGGCCTGGGTCATGATCGAGAAGTACACGCCCTTGATCCGCGAGCGGAAGGCGAAGAAGCCGAACACCAGCGCCAGCAAACCCGGCGCCAGCACCACCAGGCACATCGCCCAGACGAAGCTGTCGGTGCCGGCCCAGTACCAGGGCAGTTCGGTCCACGACAGGAAGGTCATGAACGCCGGCAGGCCATCGCCGGCGGCCTGGCGCATCAGGTACATGCCCATGGCGTAGCCGCCCAGGGCGAAGAACAAACCGTGGCCCAGGGAGAGCAAGCCGGCGTAGCCCCAGACCAGGTCCAGCGCCAGGGCGACGATGGCATAGCAGAGAATCTTGCCCACCAGGGTCAGGGTGTACGCCGAGACATGCAGCGGATTGTCCGCCGCCAATAACGACAGCAAGGGCAGGCTCAGCAGCACGGCAAGGATCACCGCGCCGACGGCGAGGGTGACTTTGGGACCGGCCTTTTGTGTGGCCGTAAGCATCAGTGGCTGGTTCATCAGTCGATTACCCGTCCTTTGAGCGCGAAGAGGCCTTGCGGACGCTTCTGGATGAACAGAATGATCAGCGCGAGGATCAGGATCTTGCCGAGCACGGCGCCGATCTGCGGTTCGAGGATTTTGTTGGCGATGCCCAGGCCGAATGCGGCGAACACGCTGCCGGCCAACTGGCCGACGCCGCCGAGCACCACCACCAGGAACGAGTCAATGATGTAGCTCTGGCCCAGGTCCGGGCCGACGTTGCCGATCTGGCTCAGGGCCACGCCACCGAGGCCGGCGATGCCCGAGCCGAGGCCGAAGGCGAGCATGTCCACGCGCCCGGTGGGCACGCCGCAGCAGGCGGCCATGTTGCGGTTCTGCGTTACCGCGCGGACGTTCAGGCCCAGGCGCGTCTTGTTCAGCAGCAACCAGGTCAGCACCACCACGAACAGCGCGAAGGCAATGATCACGATGCGGTTGTAGGGCAGCACCAGGTTCGGCAACACCTGGATCCCCCCGGACAGCCAGGCCGGGTTGGCGACTTCGACGTTCTGCGCGCCGAACACCAGGCGCACCAGTTGGATCAGCATCAGGCTGATGCCCCAGGTGGCGAGCAAGGTTTCCAGCGGCCGCCCGTAGAGGTGACGGATCACCGTGCGCTCCAGGGCCATGCCGATGGCGGCGGTGATGAAAAACGCCACCGGCAGGGCGACCAATGGATAGAACTCGATGGCGCTCGGGGCGAAGCGCTGGAACAGCATCTGCACGACGTAAGTGGAATAGGCGCCGAGCATGAGCATCTCGCCGTGGGCCATGTTGATCACCCCCAGCAGACCGAAGGTGATCGCCAGGCCGAGGGCGGCGAGCAGCAGGATCGAGCCCAGGGACATGCCGCTGAAGGCCTGGCCCAGCAACTCGCCGACCAGGAGTTTGCGCTTGACCTGGCTGAGGCTGGTTTCAGCGGCGGTGCGCACGGCGGCATCGGTTTCGACGCCAGGTTCGAGCAGGCTTTCGAGGCGAGTGCGGGCCAGCGGGTCGCCGGTTTCCCCCAGCAGTCGAACGGCGGCCAGGCGCACGCTCGGGTTGCTGTCCACCAGTTGCAGGTTTGCCAGGGCCAGGCTCAGGGCGGCGTGGACGTCTTCGTCCTGCTCGCCAGCCAGTTGCCGATCGAGAAATGCCAGTTGCGCCGGACGGGCGCTTTTCTGCAGTTGTTGCGCGGCGCCCAGGCGTACGCGGGCATCGACCGCGAGCAGTTGATGGCTGGCCAGGGCGGTTTCGATCAGCCCTCGCAAGCGGTTGTTCAGGCGCAGGGTCTTGGGTTGGCCATCGACGGTCAACTGGCCTTGCTGCAAGGCGTTGATCAGCTCGATGCGCTCAGGCTCCGGCTGCGCGGCCCAGGCTTCCAGGAGCTTGGCCTGCTGGGTCGGGTTGGCGGCGACGAAGTCGTCGGCGTCGCCGGCATGGGCGCCCAGTGGCAACAGCAGTGCCAGGGCGAGGACGAGGCGGTAGAGGGCGGTGGGCATATGCTAGGCCTTGCGGAGTGCTTTTTGTGGGAGCGAGCTTGCTCGCGATAGCGGCGGATCAGCCAAAAGATATGTGACTGACACACCGCTATCGCGAGCAAGCTCGCTCCCACAGGGTTTGTGTGTCGACCCGGGGATTGGGGGCCGACACCCATGGGCTCAGTTGCTCTTCACCGCGTAGTCAGGCTTCTTGTCGTTGCCGGCGATGAACGGGCTCCACGGTTGCGCGCGGATCGGCCCTTCGGTCTGCCAGACCACGTTGAACTGACCGTCGGCCTGGATCTCGCCGATCATCACCGGCTTGTGCAGGTGATGGTTGGTCTTGTCCATGGTCAGGGTGTAGCCCGACGGTGCGGCGAAGGTCTGGCCGGCCAGGGCTTCGCGGACTTTGTCAACGTCGGTGGACTTGGCTTTTTCCACCGCTTGCGCCCACATGTGGATGCCAACGTAAGTGGCTTCCATCGGATCGTTGGTCACGGCCTTGTCGGCGCCTGGCAGGTTCTTGGCCTTGGCATAGGCTTTCCAGGCATCGACGAATTTCTTGTTCGCCGGGTTATCCACGGACTCGAAGTAGTTCCATGCCGCCAGGTTGCCAATCAATGGTTTGGTGTCGATGCCGCGCAGTTCTTCCTCGCCCACCGAGAACGCCACGACCGGTACGTCGGTGGCTTTCAGGCCCTGGTTGGCCAGTTCCTTGTAGAACGGTACGTTGGAGTCGCCATTGACCGTGGAGATCACGGCAGTCTTGCCACCGGCCGAGAATTTCTTGATGTTCGCCACGATGGTCTGGTAATCGCTGTGGCCGAACGGGGTGTAGACCTCTTCGATGTCCTTGTCCGCCACGCCTTTGGAATGCAGGAACGAACGCAGGATCTTGTTGGTGGTGCGTGGGTAGACGTAGTCGGTGCCCAGCAGGAAGTAGCGCTTGGCGCTGCCGCCTTCTTCGCTCATCAGGTATTCCACCGCCGGAATCGCCTGCTGGTTCGGTGCTGCGCCGGTGTAGAAGACGTTCGGCGACATCTCTTCGCCTTCGTACTGCACCGGGTAGAACAGTAGCCCATTGAGCTCTTCGAACACCGGCAACACGGATTTACGCGACACTGAGGTCCAGCAGCCGAACACCACGGCGACCTTGTCCTGGGTCAGCAACTGCCGGCCCTTTTCGGCGAACAGCGGCCAGTTCGACGCCGGGTCCACGACCACCGCTTCGAGCTTCTTGCCGTTGACCCCACCCTTGGCGTTGATCTCGTCGATGGTCATCAGCGCCATGTCCTTGAGGGACGTCTCGGAGATCGCCATGGTCCCGGACAGCGAATGCAGGATGCCAACCTTGATGGTCTCGGCGGCCTGGACGGTCCAGGCCATGCCCATCGCGGCAATGCTTGCCGAGAGTGTAAAAGCCTTGATCAAGCTACGACGCTTCATGGTGCGATCTCCGTGGTCTTTATGTTTTTCTGGATGGCAGATGCAGACGCTGGAAAGGGCTTTTGCAAGGGGTGTGCCCGGTTGGAGAAAGGCTTTGAAACGCGGGGTTGGCGGCGGGTTCTGTGGGAGCGCGTGCACCATGAGCGAACGCGTTGCGGGGACTGGTGCGAAGAGGTGCGCCACATTGGGGCGGGAGGATTGCGATGCCCTGTGGGAGCGAGCTTGCTCGCG
>NZ_JAOSHO010000276.1 GCF_025917275.1 Pseudomonas agronomica
GGCCTGCAACTGCGATGGCAGGTAGTCGATGAAGTACACGTCGGCGTTGAGAAACTTGTGCCCGATCAGGGTTTCGAGACCGGCAATCGCGGCGCTGACGTTCAGCGCGGCGAACATCCCGACCAGGGCCCCGACAAACGTACCGATGACACCGATAACGGTGCCCTGGACCATGAAGATGCGCATGATCTGCCCCGGCGTGGCGCCGAGGGTGCGCAGGATCGCGATGTCGCCCTTCTTGTCGTTCACCACCATCACCAGCGTGGAAATGATGTTGAACGCCGCCACGGCGACAATCAGCAACAGCAGCAGGCCGATCATGGCTTTTTCCATGCGGATCGCCTGGTACAGGTTGCCGTGGGTGCGCGTCCAGTCACGGGCATAGTAACGGTCTTCGCCAAGCTGCTGGGCGATGTTCCAGGCAACGCGCGGCGCCTGGAACAGGTCATCGAACTTCAACCGCAGGCCCTGGACCTGGTCCGGTTTCCAACGATGCAGGCGGGCCAGATCCTGGAGATTGGTCACGCCAAGGTAGCCGTCGAGCTCGCCAGCGCCGACATGGAAAATGCCGACCACGGTAAAGCGTTTCATGCGGGGGAACATGCCGCCCGGCGTGACGGTGACTTCCGGCGCGACGAAGGTCAGCTTGTCGCCGATGGCCACGCCGAGCTTGGCCGCGGCCTTGTCGCCAATCACGATGCCGAAATCGCCCGGCGCCAAGTCGTCGAGTTTGCCCTGCTTCATGAAGTTGTCGATGATCGACACTTGCCGTTCCAGCGCCGGGTCGATGCCGTTGAGCAAGACCTTGGAGACCTTGCCGTCATTGGTTAGCAGCCCTTGCATCTGGGTGAACGGCGCGACGGCCAGCACCTGCGGGGTCTGCTTGACCTTGGCAGCCAGGCTCGGCCAGTCGCTGATGGCGTCGCCGGATTCGAGGGTCGCGTGGGGCACCATGCCCAGCACGCGGGTGCGCATTTCATGGTCGAAGCCATTCATCACCGACAGCACGACGATCATCACGACCACGCCAAGGGCCAATCCGATGATAGAGGTCAGGGAAATGAACGATACGAAATGATTGCGACGCTTTGCACGGGTATAACGCGTGCCGATGAATACGAAGAGAGGTCTGAACATGTCGGGGCTTGTTCGGAGGGAAAAGGAACGTCCTTGTGGCGGGGGTCACAAACCAGCTTTACACTCAGACCACCGCCGCTACCATGGGTTCGCCATGTCGACATTAGATGAAGAAGATCGCCGCGAATACTACCGTATCGAGGACACGATCGCACTGGAAATTCGGCCCCTGTCCATTCCTGAAGCCGCCAGCCAGGAAGTGTTGCAGGATGAGTCCCCATTGTTCAATCTGCTCAGCGAACTGCACCTGAGCGAATTCGAGTCACAGCACCTGTTGCGCCAGATCAGCGAGCGCGAGCGCAGCATCGCGGCGTACCTCAAGGCGATGAACAAACGCCTCGACCTGCTCAGCCAGGTCATCGCCGTGACCGTGCTCGGTGAAATCGGCGAACCCCAGCCGGTGATCATTTCCGAAGGCGGCATCGACTTCCAATACCCCACCCCCATCGCCGTCGGGGCGCACCTGTCAATCAAGCTGGTGCTGATGCCCCAGGCCCTCGGCTTGTTGTTGCGGGCGCGGGTCACCCATTGCGATCCGAAGGGTGGCGGCTACGACGTCGGTACCGAGTTTGAGCACCCGACCGACGCCCAGCGTCAATTGCTGGCCCGCTACATCCTGCAGAAACAGGCGCACGAACGGCGCCTGGCCCGGGAACTGAACGAATCTGGCATCAATAAGGAAGAACCGTGACCCTCATCTATGGCCACCGCGGCGCCAAGGGCGAAGCACCGGAAAACACCCTCACCGGCTTCCAGGAATGCCTCAAGCACGGCGTGCGCCGTTGCGAGCTGGACTTGCACTTGTCCATGGACGGCGAGTTGATGGTAATCCACGACCCGACCCTCAAGCGCACCACGGATCGCCGGGGCAAGGTGGTCGAACACACCGCCGCCGAACTGGTGACCTACGATGCGCGCAAGGGTGGCCCGGGCTGGATCAAGCCGTGCCCGATTCCGCGATTGGAAGAACTGTTCGAAAAATGTGATTTCGAACACTGGCAGCTCGAGGTGAAAAGCGCGTCACGCACCCGTGCCGCCGCGACCGTGCTGGGCATTCGTGAAATGGCCCAACGCTTCGGGCTGCTGGACAGGATCACCATCACCTCCAGCTCCCGGGAAGTACTCAAGGCAGCCCTGGACCTGACCCCGGACATTTCCCGTGGACTGGTGGCCGAATACGCCTGGCTCGACCCGTTGAAGGTCGCCCAGAGCTACGGCTGCGAGATTCTGGCGCTGAACTGGACCCTGTGTACGCCGGAACGCCTGATCAAGGCGCAGCGCCAGGGGCTGCATGTGTCGGTGTGGACGGTCAACGAGCCCGCGCTCATGCGCAGGCTCGCCGATTTTGGCGCTGACAGCCTGATTACAGACTTTCCCGGTTTGGCCACTGCCACCCTCGAGAATTGCTGAAATCGGTCTCCCCGGCCGGCTCAGGCCACCGGCCGGAGCCGCTCAAAAAAGCCGGTTGAGCCCGTCGTACGCGGCTACCCGATAGGCTTCGGCCATGGTCGGGTAGTTGAACGTGGTGTTCACGAAGTATTTCAGCGTGTTCAGTTCGCCAGGCTGGTTCATGATCGCCTGGCCAATGTGGACGATCTCCGAAGCCTGGTAGCCGAAGCAGTGCACACCCAGCACTTCCAGGGTCTCGCGATGGAAGAGGATCTTCAGCATGCCTTGCGGCTCGCCGGCGATCTGCGCCCGCGCCATGCTCTTGAAGAAGGCCTTGCCCACTTCATAAGGCACCTTGGCCTGGGTCAATTCCTGTTCGTTCTTACCGATCGAGCTGATCTCCGGAATGGTGTAGATGCCGGTCGGCACGTCGTTGACGAAGCGCCAGCTACCATTGTCGACAATGCTGCCGGCAGCTGAACGACCCTGGTCGTGGGCGGCACTGGCCAGGCTCGGCCAGCCGATCACGTCACCGGCACCGTAGATGTTCGGCACGCAAGTGCGGTAGTTCTCGTCGACTTCGATCTGGCCACGGCTGTTGACCTTCACGCCGATGTTTTCCAGGCCCAGGGTGTCGGTGTTGCCGGTACGACCGTTGCACCATAGCAAGGCGTCGGCCTTGATCTTCTTGCCGGACTTGAGGTGCAGGATGACGCCATTGTCAACGCCTTCCACGCGGTCGTAGTCTTCGTTGTGGCGCACAGTGATGTTGTTATTGCTGAAGTGATAGCTCAGGGCCTGGGAGATTTCCGAGTCAAGGAAGCTCAGCAACTGGCCACGGTTGTCCACCAGCTCCACCAACACACCCAGACCGCTGAAGATCGAGGCGTATTCGCAACCGATCACGCCGGCGCCGTAGACGATGAGCTTACGCGGGGTGTGACCCAGGCTCAGGATGGTGTCGCTATCGTAGATACGCGCATGGTTGAAATCGATATCGGCCGGGCGATACGGGCGCGAACCGGTGGCGATGATGATGTGCTTGGCCACCAGCTTCTCGACCACGCCATTGCCGCAGACCACTTCGACGGTCTGCTCGTCGGCGAAGCTGCCGGTGCCGAAGAACACATCCACGCGGTTGCGGGCGTAGTAGCCGGTACGCGAAGCCACTTGTTTGGAGATGACCTTCTCGGCGCTCTTGAGCACGTCCGGGAAGGAGAACCAGCGCGGCTCGCCGATGGCACGGAACATCGGGTTGGTGTTGAACTGCATGATCTGCCGGACCGAGTGACGCAAGGCCTTGGACGGGATGGTGCCCAAGTGGGTGCAGTTGCCGCCGACCTGCCGACGACTGTCGACCATCGCCACTTTGCGCCCTGCCTTGGCCGCGTTCATCGCCGCGCCTTCCCCAGCAGGGCCGGAACCCAGTACTACCACGTCGTAGTTGTAGACAGCCATGCGTACTCCTCAGAACAGGCCGCGATGCCACGCTTGGCACCGACGGCTAAATCATGCCGGCCGGCGGCATGAAGGAACAATTTGGGGCCGGTTCACGAGCCCGGCCACAGTCTATAGAAGCGTCAACGCCGCGCACATTACCCCTTGGTCGCGTCGTAGGCTAGTTTTTGCCACATCTTACCTTTCAGGTCGCTGTCATCATTGGGATTTTCCGTGACTCATCCGTTCAAACGCATCGCTTGTTCGAACGACGAAACGGTCATCGTCCCGCAATACGAAAAATACCCCGATGCCGTGTTTCTGGGCATAGTCCCAAGCCTGTTCAGGACCGAGAATCAGCAACAGCGTCGATAGTCCATCGGCCATCATTGCTGAAGGATGAATTACCGTGACTGACGCCAGGTTGTGTAGGACCGGAGCCCCCGTGCGCGCATCAAAGGTGTGGGAATAACGCTTGCCGCCCTGCTCGAAGTATTTACGGTAATCACCCGACGTTGAAACCCCGTAACCATTGACCTCAATGACACGCTCGGCCACTTGTCGATCGTCCCGTGGTTCTTCAAGGGCGATACGCCAGGGCGAGCCATCCGGCTTGCGCCCGACGGCCTTGAGTTCACCGGTGGCCTCGGCCAGATAGCTGTCGATGCCCAAAGCCTGGAGCCTGGCGGCGATGCGGTCCACGGCGTAACCGGCCGCGATACTGTTGAAATCGACTTCCACCGTGGCGTCCTTGCACAACCGGTCGCCCTTGATGCGCAAATGTCCATGACCCACGCGCTGGCGTACTTCGGCCAGGGCCTCGGCGCTCGGCACCTGTTCTTTACGGGACTGAGGACCGAACCCCCAGAGATTCAAGAGAGGCTCAACGGTCAGGTCAAAGGCGCCGTCGCTTTGCGACGACAGTTGCTCGCCCACGCTGATCAACTCGAGAACCGGACCGGGCATCACCCGGCAACTGCCAGCAGGCAACGCATTGAAACGCTCGATGTCCGAGTCGCTGCGGTAGGTGGAGAGTTGCCGATCCACTTCGGCGAGGATCTTTTCCACCTCGTCCTGCACCGTTTTCGGACCGGGCGTGGCGACATGCCTGACATACTGGATGGAATAGCGGCTGCCCATGGTCGGGCCGTCGAAGCGCTCCAGGGTATCGCCGTTGCCGCAAGCGGATAACACGCCTGCCAACATCACAAGCGCTGTCCATCGTCCAGTTAACAAATCTTCATCTCCCCTCAAAACCGCGCCGGCCATTATGGGCTACAGACGCGCGCAAAAAACCTGTGGGAGCAGGCTTGCTCGCGATGGCGACAGAATCAGTACCCAGGTGACTGACACACCGCTATCGAGAGCAAGCTCGCTCCCACCGGGGCTGCAGCGTTTTCATACAAGATTTGCCAGAGTGAGTACCTAACCATGTCTTCCAATACGAGCAACGGCAAGGCGATTTTCCGCGTCGTCAGCGGCAACTTCCTAGAGATGTTCGACTTCATGGTCTACGGCTTCTACGCCACGGCCATCGCCAAGACATTCTTTCCGACCGACAGCGCCTTCGCCTCGCTGATGCTGTCGCTGGCCACGTTCGGCGCGGGGTTCCTGATGCGTCCGCTGGGCGCGATTTTCCTCGGTGCCTACATCGACCGCCACGGCCGTCGCAAAGGCCTGATCATCACCCTGGCACTGATGGCCGCTGGCACGGTGCTGATTGCCTGCGTGCCGGGCTACGCCACATTGGGCGTGGCGGCACCGTTGCTGGTGTTGCTGGGTCGATTGCTGCAAGGTTTTTCCGCTGGCGTGGAACTGGGCGGCGTATCGGTGTACCTCGCGGAAATTTCCACGCCGGGGCGCAAGGGTTTCTTCGTCAGTTGGCAGTCCGCCAGCCAACAGGCTGCGGTGGTGTTCGCCGGCCTGCTGGGTGTTGGCCTCAATCACTGGTTGAGCCCGCAGGAAATGGGCGAATGGGGCTGGCGCGTGCCGTTCCTTATCGGTTGCCTGATCGTGCCGGTCATCTTCATGATTCGCCGCTCACTGGAGGAAACGCCTGAATTCCAGGCCAGAAAACATCGCCCTACCTTGTCGGAAATCACCCGTTCCATCGGTCAGAACTTCGGTATCGTCCTGGCCGGCATGGCGCTTGTGGTCATGACCACGGTTTCGTTCTACCTGATCACCGCCTACACGCCGACGTTTGGCAAGGCCGAGTTGAATCTGTCGGATTTGGATGCCCTGCTCGTCACCGTGTGCATCGGCTTGTCGAACTTCTTCTGGCTGCCGGTGATGGGCGCGCTTTCCGACAAGATCGGACGCAAACCCCTACTGCTGGGGGCGACGATCCTGGCGATCCTGACCGCGTACCCGGCATTGTCCTGGCTGGTGGCGAACCCGAGTTTCGGCCATTTGCTGATGGTCGAGTTGTGGCTGTCCTTCCTGTATGGATCGTACAATGGGGCCATGGTGGTCGCCTTGACGGAAATCATGCCGGTCGAAGTGCGCACCACCGGTTTTTCCCTGGCCTACAGCCTGGCCACCGCCACCTTCGGCGGTTTTACCCCGGCGGCCTGTACCTATCTGATCCATGTGCTGGATAACAAGGCAGCACCGGGGATCTGGCTCAGTGGCGCGGCGGTGCTGGGGTTGATTGCGACCTTGGTACTGTTCAAGGGCAATCGGCATGAACTGCGCACCGCGCGGGCCTCGGTAGTGGGCAGCGCCTGACAGATCGCCATCGTCGGATCGCCGCCCGGAGCAAGCTCGCTCCCACA
>NZ_JAOSHO010000277.1 GCF_025917275.1 Pseudomonas agronomica
TTCGCGAGCAGGCTCGCTCCCACAGGTTTTCGTGCAAGGTTCGATATTGGGTTTGTATATCAGTGTGTCAACCGCCACACCGCATACACAAACTTGCACACCGCCCCCCTTCCAGACACACCCTGCTTACACCCACTTGAAAGACTCCTCCTATCCCCGGCCACCACGATGCCGGGCCATCCAAGGAGCTTTCCCATGCCTAACGCCACCGCAACGCCGCCTGCTTTCCGTTACCAGGGCTGGTCGCTGTTCAACCTGCTTGCCGCCCTGGTGCTGTTGATGACCGTACTGGTCGTGGTCATCAACCCTGACCTGACCGAGGGCGTGCGCAGCGCCATTCGCGCCACCGCCCGTTCATCCTTCGCCCTGTTCCTGCTGGCCTTCACGGCCTCGGCATTTGCCGTGCTGGTGCCCTCTCCCTTGAGCAAGTCCCTGGTACGCGAGCGGCGCTTCATCGGGTTGGCCTTTGCCTTTTCCCATCTGGTCCATGCGGTGCTGATCTACTGGTACGGCCAGCTCAACACGGAGTTCTGGCCCGGTCGCACCACCCTGGGCAACATCCCTGGCACCGTGGGCTATGTATTTGTCCTGCTGTTGGCCCTGACCTCGTTCAAAAGCACCACGCGGTTGATCGGCGCCACGGCATGGAAGCGCCTGCATACGACCGGCATGTGGGTACTGGCGGCAATCTTTGCCTACTCCAACTTCAAGCGTATTCCAATGAGTGACTGGTACGTGCTGCCGTTCGGCCTGATCTGCGCCGCCACGGCGATCCGCCTGATGGGCAAGCTGGCCCAGGCCAACAAGCGCCAATCCCTGCAACGCGCGGCTTGAGCGAAGGAGAACGATCATGTACACGACTGTCTCGAAAACCTTGAACAGCCTGCACCTCAACCTCGATCACGCCGGCTCGTGGCTCGCACCGCTGGGGCTGCGCCTGTTGCTGGCCTGGGAGTTCTTCGAATCCGGCCTGGAAAAATGGAACGGCGAGAACTGGTTCGCCGAGATCCAGTCGGCCTTTCCCTTCCCGTTCAACCATGTGCCGGCCAGTTGGAACTGGGAACTGTCGATGTGGGCGGAACTGATCTGCGCCATCGCCCTGTTGATCGGGCTGGGCACGCGCGCCTCGGCGCTGGTGCTGATGATCGTCACTGTGGTCGCCACCGCAGCCGTGCATTGGCCGGCGGACTGGTCGAGCCTGAGCGAGCTGGCCCAAGGGTACGCGATCACCAACAAAGGTTATGGCAACTTCAAGTTGCCGTTGATTTACCTGGTCGCATTGCTGCCGTTGCTGTTGCGGGGTGCCGGCCAGTTGAGCGTGGATGCGCTGCTCAGGTCGCTGCTCTGGACAAAAAAATCGAAACCTTGAAGGACTTGCGTCGGTCCAGTCCTGTATGAGCCAACGCGCTGCGTATCGCTGTCATGGCGGTCGCAGCGCATCAAGACAGCCCATCAGGACGAGGAACAGACATGAGCATGACCGTCGGTGATTTTCTGGTTGAGCGCCTTTATGAATGGGGCGTTCGTCGCATCTACGGCTATCCGGGCGATGGCATCAACGGTGTGTTTGGCGCCTTGAACCGGGCCAAGGGCAAGATCCGTTTCATCCAGGCTCGTCATGAGGAAATGGCCGCGTTCATGGCCTGCGCCCATGCCAAGTTCACCGGCGAGCTGGGGGTGTGTATCGCGACGTCCGGCCCGGGGGCATCGCACCTGATCACTGGCCTGTATGACGCGCGCATGGACCACATGCCCGTCCTGGCGATCAGCGGTCAGCAAGCACGCAATGCGCTGGGTGGGCATTATCAGCAGGAACTGGACCTGGTGAGCCTGTTCAAGGACGTTGCCGGCGCGTTCGTCCAGCAGGCCAGCGCTCCGGCCCAGGTCCGCCACCTGCTCGACCGTGCGGTACGCACCGCGGTGGGCGAGCGCCGGGTCACCGCGCTGATCCTGCCCAACGACCTGCAGGACCTGGAATACACGCCGCCGCCGCATAAGCACGGCACGCTGCATTCCGGTGTCGGCTACCGCAAACCCAAGGTCGTGCCCTACGACGAAGACCTGCGCCGGGCCGCCGATGTGCTCAATGCCGGCAAGAAAGTCGCCATCCTGGTAGGCGCCGGGGCGCTGCACGCCACCGACGAAGTGATTGCCATCGCCGACAAACTCGGCGCCGGCGTCGCCAAGGCCCTGCTCGGCAAAGCCGTGCTACCCGACGAGGTGCCCTGGGTCACCGGCTCCATCGGGCTGCTGGGCACCGAACCCAGCGACAACCTCATGGCCGGTTGCGACACCCTGCTGATGATCGGGTCGGGATTCCCCTATGCCGAATTCCTGCCCGGCGAGGGCCAGGCGCGCGCCGTGCAGATCGACCTTAAGCCCGACATGCTCAGCCTGCGCTACCCCATGGAAGTCAATCTGCAAGGCGACAGCGCCGACACCCTGCGGGCCTTGTTGCCCTTGATCGAAGAAAAAACCGACCGCGCCTGGCGCAAGAAAATCGAAGGCTGGCGGGCGGACTGGGACAAGACCCTGGAAAAACGCGCCCTGGTGTCGGCCAAGCCGATCAATCCGCAACGGGTCACCTACGAACTGTCCCCACGACTGCCGGACCGCGCCATCATCACCAGCGACTCCGGTTCCTGCGCCAACTGGTATGCGCGGGACGTCCAGATCCGTCGCGGCATGATGTGTTCGTTGTCCGGTGGCCTCGCCTCCATGGGCGCCGCCGTGCCCTACGCCATCGCCGCCAAGTTCTGCCACCCGGATCGCCCGGTCATCGCGCTGGTGGGCGATGGCGCGATGCAAATGAACAACATGGCTGAGCTGATCACCGTCGCCAAGTATTGGCGCACTTGGACCAACAGCACCTGGATCTGCGCGGTATTCAACAACCAGGACCTGAACCAGGTGACCTGGGAGCAGCGAGTCATGGAAGGCGACCCGAAATTCGAGGCGTCCCAGGACATTCCCGACGTGCCCTACCATCTGTTCGCCGAGTCCATTGGCCTCAAGGGCATCCTCGTCGATCAGGAAAACGACGTGGCCAGCGCCTGGGAACAGGCCTTCGCCGTCGAACGCCCTGTGCTGATCGAGTTCCGCACCGACCCCGACGTGCCACCCTTGCCACCGCATATCAAGCTGGAACAGGCGAAGAAATTTGCCTCCACCCTGCTCCATGGCGATCCGAACGAAGGTGGCATCGTCGTCGAGACGGCCAAGCAGGTGCTCGGCGCTTTGCTGCCGGGCCATCGCAAGGACAAAGAGTGATCATGCAGACCCGAGCGAGCCGTTATGAGCTGATACTGCTGGGAAGCTTCATCGCCCTATGGACATGGCTGGCCATCGCCCCGATGAAACGCAGCGACTGGTTGGCGGAAAACCTGCTGGTCTTCGCGCTGCTGGGGGTCCTGGTGGCGGTCCATCGCCGGTTCAGCTTTTCCCGGCTGTCCGCCTCGCTGGTGTTCGTGTTCCTCTGCATCCACGAGGTCGGCGCCCACTACACCTATGCCAAGGTTCCCTACAACGAATGGTGGCAAGCCCTGACCGGCGGACCGTCGCTGGACCAGTTGCTGGGCTTCCAGCGCAACCAGTTCGATCGGCTGGTGCATTTCAGCTATGGCCTGCTGCTGGCCTACCCGGTGCGCGAGGCGCTGTTGCGGGTCATGCCCGCCCGGGGATTCATCGGCTATTTCCTGGCCTGGAACCTGATCCTGTCGTCCTCGGCCATTTATGAGCTGATCGAATGGATCGGTGGCGCCTACATGGGTGGCGATACCGCCAAGGCATTCGTCGGTGCGCAACAGGACCCATGGGACTCGCAAAAGGACGTGGCGCTGGCAGCACTGGCGGCGTGCGTGACGCTGGTGGCGGCCGCCGGGGTCAACTATTTCCAACAACGGGATTTTGCCCTGGAATGGGCCCGGCGAGACAGGGCCAGCACCTGACGGTCGTGGCCGCGCAAAAAATGGTGCAACCGGTCAGCAATTTCTTACTTTTATTAAGCTAATCAGCCAGTCAGCCGATACAAGGTTAGTGCGGGATATCTCGCGTTCAGCTGATGGCTTGTTTTTATGATTGAAGATGCTGGCAATGACTCCACGGTGACTTCCGGCGAGCGGCCTACCCGAAGTTTCACCCGCCGCACCTTTCCGGCCATCATGCTGTTGCTGTTCGTCATGTCCGCGCTGGCCATCGCGGTGCTGCTCAACGTCACCCAGACCCAGGACGAACAGGCCCGTGAACAGAGCCTGTTCTTTGCCCAGCGGGCCATCGACGGCATGCGTACCGGCATCGGCCGCGACCTGAGCGATTACTCGAAATGGAGCGACGCCTACCGGCACCTGCACATAAAAGTCGACAAAGACTGGGCCTACGACCAGGAAAACGTCGGCAGCAGCGTGTTCTCGCTGTATGGCTACCAGGCGGTGTTCGTCATTTCCCCTGCCGGCAAGACGGTTTATTCGGTGATCAATGGCGAAATGAGCGAAGTGGCCGCCGACACGTGGCTCACTGGTGACTTGCGGGCGATCGCCAAGAAGGCCAGGGCTGCGGAAAATCGTGATGAGGTGATTGTCGAGTTGCTGCACCACGAGGACGCCCCGGCCTTCGTCGCCGTCTCGGCGATTACCACCGGCACCGACAACAGCGTGCGCGAGATTCCTGGCCCGGCGAGCCTGATGCTGTTCGTCAAAGTCCTCGACACGGGTGCGCTGCAAAACCTGTCCAGGGACTTCGCCCTGCCCAGTGCGCATATCGCCCATACGCCCGGCCCGAAAGACACCGCCCAAGTATCGCTCAACAACCTGACTCGCGAAGCCTTGGCCTGGCGCCCCGCTACGCCGGGCAAGGACCTGCGCAAGGTCCTGCTGCCCTTGCTGGGACTCGCGTTGTTGTTCCTGGCGATCATGGCCCTGGCTGTATTGCGTCATGCCCTGATCATGCTTCGTGCCCAGGAACAGCAGTACGTCAGCCTGCTGGCCCATCGCAAGGCACTGGAGCGCAGTGAGGAACGTTTTCGCGACATTGCCGAGGTATCGTCCGACTGGCTGTGGGAGGTCGATTCGAACGGGACATTGACCTATTTGTCCGAGCGCTTCGAACAAGTCACCGGCTTCAGCCCCGCCGAGTGGTTGGGCAAACCGTTGCAGCGGCTGTTGCACCCCCACAACGGATCGATCTCGATCGCCCATTGGCTGCTCGACGGTGCCAACAGCATGTGTTCTACGCCGCTCCTGTGCGAATACACCGCGCGCAACCAACGCATACGCACCTGCAAGCTGTCGGTCCGGGCCATCGAGGCCGGCACCTTGGGCTTCCGCGGCACCGCCACCGATATCACCGAAGAACTACGGGCACTGGCGCAGATCAAGCACCTTTCCCTGCACGACCCGCTCACCGGCCTGGCCAATCGCAACCGTTTGTTCGATTGCCTCAGCGAACACCTGGACCAGGCGCACCCTACGCCGCTGGCGGTCCTGAACCTGGACATGGACCGGTTCAAGCCGGTCAACGACTCCCTCGGCCATGCCGTGGGAGACAAGGTGTTGAAGGAAGTCGCCCATATTCTTCAGCAGAACGTGCGCGGCACCGACCTGGTGGCCCGCCTCGGTGGCGATGAATTCGTCATCGTCATGCCCAACCCGGGTGGCGCGAGTGATCTCGACCAACTGTGCGGGCGTCTGATCGAATGCATGCAACGCCCGATGCACCTGGACGGCAATACGCTGTACCTGGGCATGAGCATTGGCGTCGCCTGGTCGCACCCCGCGGAACAGCGTGCCGAGGAGCTGTTGCGCCAAGCGGACATCGCCCTGTACGCGGCGAAGGCCGCCGGTCGCAATACCTGGCGCGTCTACGAAGAAGCCATGGGCAACGTGGCCCGCGACCGTCGACGCTATGAGCAGCAATTGCGCGATGCGATGCAGCAAGGCCAGCTCGAATTGCGCTACCTGCCGCGTTTCGACGTGAATGCCGAACAGTTGCATGGCTTCGAAGCCCAGGCCTTCTGGCATCATCCCGAACGAGGTGAACTGGGTGGAATCGACTTCATTCCGGTCGCCGAAGCCTCCGGCCAGCTGGAGGAACTGGGCAGTTGGATGTTGATCGGCGCTTGTGAAGAGGCAACCACGTGGCCCAACGCACTGACCGTATCCGTCGCGGTATCGCCGCGTTGGTTCAGCAGCAGTTTCCTGTTCAACCAGGTGCACAGAGCCCTGGAGACAAGCGGCCTGCCTGCCCAGCGCCTGACGCTGGAAGTCGCCGAAGGAGTGCTGCTGACCGATCACAAGACCCTCGCCAATACGTTGCATGCGCTCAAGGCGCTGGGGGTACGGATCAATATCGATAAGTTCGGTACCAATATTGCGTCTCTGCGGGAAGTCCTTGATCAGCCGTTCGACGGTATTCGCTTCGATCGCAATATCCTTGCGCAGTTGGGCCTGGAGCATGACCAGGAAGGTGTGCTGGCGATGATTCGGTTGAGCCGCAGCGTCGGGTTGATGGTGACGGCCGAGGGTATCGAGAATGCGCGGCAGTTCAGTCAGTTGCGCAGTGTGGCGTGTGATCATGTGCAAGGGCCGTACTTCGGCGCGGCGTTGGCTCGCTCGGAAATGGCCTCGTTCTTTACCACGCCGCGGTGGCTTTAGCCTCTGGCGCGAAGTGGCCTGACTCTATCTGGTTGA
>NZ_JAOSHO010000278.1 GCF_025917275.1 Pseudomonas agronomica
GGCCGGATTTGCGGGTCAACCGATCACTGCATCCACGGCGGAGGCGGTTCCTCGGTCTTGCCTGGCGGCGCATCGTCGGCGGCGCGTACAGCTTGGCGTCGTTCTTCGTCCAGCCGCGCGGCCTCGATCTCGCGCATGATCCCGCCAACATCCGCCAGCTCTTCCGGCTCGTCGAACTCACCGGTCAACACACTGCCCGGGTGCAAGGTGCCGGCTTCATACAACGCCCACATCTCCTTGGCGTACCGGGTGCGCTTCAGTTCCGGAGCAAACCGACCGAAGTAGGACGCCATGTTGCCGACGTCCCGCTCCAGCATGCTGAAGGCGTGGTTGTTGCCCGCAGCGTCCACCGCTTGCGGCAAATCGATGATGACCGGGCCTGTTGGCGTGAGCAGGACATTGAACTCCGACAGGTCGCCATGCACCAGACCGGTACACAGCATCAGAACGATCTGGGAAATCAGATAGGCGTGGTACTCACGAGCCTGGTCCGGCTCAAGCACGACATCGTTCAGGCGCGGCGCGGCATCGCCGTATTCGTCGGCCACCAGCTCCATCAGCAGCACGCCTTCCAGGAAGTCGTAAGGCTTGGGCACTCGAACACCAGCGCCAGCCAGCCGAAACAGCGCAGCGACTTCAGCGTTCTGCCAGGCGTCTTCGGTTTCCTTGCGCCCGAACTTCGAGCCTTTCGCCATCGCCCGGGCCTGGCGGCTGTTACGGACCTTGCGGCCTTCCTGGTATTCGGCCGCCTGGCGAAAACTTCGCTTGTTCGCCTCCTTGTAGACCTTGGCGCAACGCAGCTCATTGCCACAGCGCACCACATAAACAGCTGCTTCTTTACCACTCATGAGTGGGCGCAGCACCTCGTCGACCAGACCGTCCTCGATCAGGGGTTCAATGCGTTTTGGAGTCTTCATCAGCTTTTATTCTGGGTCCTTTATTACCAAACACGCGAATGACAGGTCGTTATACGGCAATCCACCCTTCACGGGGAGGGGTTCCGACCTATGAACCCTGAATGCACACACTGTGCCGGATCAGCTCAGCCGAGCCAAATCATAACCGAGACGGAATATGACGCGGCCCATAAAACCGGCGGGCCTTGGCGAAGCGAGCAGACCGTCTGTCAATGTCTGAACAACTCCCCCGGGGTAAAACCGAACAGCCCCTTGAATGCCGCGATAAAGGCGGACGTCGAATCATAGCCACAGGAAAGCGCTGCGCTGGTGACACTGTCGCCCTTTTCCAGTGACCCCAGGGAAGACAGCAGCCGCATGCGCTGGCGCCAGGCGCGAAAACTCAGGCCGGTTTCCCGCTGGAATAGACGCATCACGGTTTTTTCCGAAGTGCCCAAGCGAGCAGCCCAGGCGTGTAGCGTCACGTTGCCTTCGGGCTGTGCAATCAACTCGTTGCACAATTCCAGCAAGCGCGCGTGTCGGGGCAGCGGAAGGGAAAAACCCACCTCCGGCAGCGCTGCCAATTGATCCAGCAGCACCTGGACCAGACGCGCCTCCTCCGAATCACCCTGTGGATAGGTGGCGGGAAACTGGCAGAAGACCTTGATCAACTCTCGCGCCAGCGGCGTCACCTCCAGCACCCGACAGCGCGCCTCGGCCCACTGGCAAGCCTGGCGATGCACGTAAAGGCTGCGCATTTCGGCCCGGGTAGACGTCACCACCTGATGCTCAAGATCGGCCGGGATCCAGATTCCCCGTTGCGGCGGCGCAAAGAAACTGCCCTCGGCGGTGTGGACGCCCAGCACACCGCTGATGGCATAGGAAAATTGCACCCAATCGTGGCGATGAGCCTGGGTCCACGAACCCGCGTTCAAGCTTTCGACCCGGGCATAGAGCGGCCGAGGCAATTCCGTCAGGTCGGGAATGCGTCGCTCGAGTTGCAGGTGTCCGTTAGTCGGCATTGATTGGCCTTATATCGCAAGACGACTGTGTCGAGCGACGTTAGGCTAAGTCGACTCTTCTTACAACTTGCGGTGCCCTATGCACATCTTCAGACACCTCAAACGCATGGTGACCGACTGGTTCCTGTGCGGCATGTTGCTCGCCACGCTGCTGGCGTATTTCTTCCCCCGCTTCGGCGCCACGGGTGGCGCGATGCACGCGGAATGGGTCGTGAACATCGGGATCTTCGTGGTGTTTTTCCTCCATGGCGTCAACCTGTCCGGCGAACAGATCCGCCACGGCTTGAGGAACACGCGGCTGCACCTGATGGTGCAAGGTTTTACCTTTGGGGTATTTCCGTTGATCTGGCTGGCCAGCGAATGGTTGTTGGGCAGCCATGTGCCGTCGCTGTTGATGCTGGGGTTCTTTTATCTGTGCGCCCTGCCTTCGACCATTTCTTCATCGGTGGCCCTGACCGGCAGCGCGGGCGGCAACGTGCCGGCGGCGATTCTCAACGCCAGCCTGTCCAGTGTGCTGGGGATTTTCCTGACACCGCTGCTGGTCAGTTTCGTGGTGGGCAGCGGAGCCGGCGGCATCGACCTGGGCTCGACACTGCTCGACCTGTGCCTGATGTTGCTACTGCCGCTGGTGCTCGGGCAGTTCCTGCGGCGTTGGCTGGCCGGCTTTTTCGCCCGGTACAAGCGCTACACCAGCGTCATCGACAAACTGGTCATCCTGCTGCTGGTCTATGCGGCGTTCTGCAACTCCATGGTGTCGGGGATCTGGCAGCAACAAGGCAATGGCGTATTGTTCAGCGCCGTGCTCGGCAGCGCGGTTTTGCTGGCAATCATTCTCTGGATGACCACCCGCACCGCGCGCGTGTTGCGGTTCAGCAACGCCGATGAAATTGCCGCGGTGTTCTGCGCAAGCAAGAAATCCCTGGCCGCCGGCGTGCCGATGGCGGCATTGATTTTCGGCCACAACCCCGGCCTTGGGCTGATCCTGTTGCCGATCATGATCTACCACCCCCTGCAACTGATCGTCTGTTCGATCCTCGCCGAACGCTACGTCAGCCGCCAGCGCGCCCAGGTTGCTCGACAAAACGAGGCCATCGTCAGCGCTCGATAATGGCCGTGACGCCTTGGCCGGCGGCGGCGCAAATGGATATCAGCCCCCGGCCCTTCCCCGCCGCGTCCAGCAATTTGGCCAGGTTGGCGACAATGCGCCCGCCGGTGGCGGCAAATGGATGCCCAGCGGCCAGCGAACTGCCCTTCACATTCAACCGGCTGCGGTCGATGGCACCCAGCGGCGCATCAAGGCCCAGGCGAGTCTTGCAGTAGTCGGGGTCCTCCCACGCCTTCAACGTGCACAACACTTGGGCGGCGAACGCTTCGTGGATCTCGTAGTAATCGAAGTCCTGCAATGTCAGGCCATTGCGCGCCAACAACCGCGGCACGGCATAGACCGGCGCCATCAGCAGGCCTTCGCCGCCGTTGACGAAATCCACCGCTGCGGTTTCACCGTCACGCAGGTAAGCCAGGATCGGCAGCCCACGAGCCTTGGCCCATTCTTCACTGCCCAACAGCACCAGCGACGCGCCATCGGTCAGCGGCGTGGAGTTGCCTGCGGTCATCGTCCCCTTGGCGCTTTTCTCGAAGGCGGGCTTGAGGGAGGCGAGTTTTTCCAGGGTCAGGTCCGGACGCAGATTGTTATCGCGGGTCAGGCCCAGAAACGGCGTCATCAGGTCGTTATGCCAGCCTTCGGCATAAGAGGCGGCCATTTTCTGATGACTTTCCAAGGCCAGCTGATCCTGTTCTTGCCTGGGAATCTGCCAGGTCTGCGCCATCAATTCACAGTGCTGGCCCATGTTCAGGCCCGTGCGCGGTTCGTTGATGCGTGGCAGCTCAGGGATAAGGTGTCGAGGGCGTAGTTGCAGGAAGGTCTTGATCTTGTCACCGGTAGTCCTGGCCCGATTGGCTTGCAGCAAGATCTTGCGCAGCCCTTCATTGACCGCAATCGGCGCGTCGGAAGTGGTGTCGACGCCGCCCGCGATGGCGCTGTCGATCTGGCCCAGGGCGATTTTATTGGCCACCAGCAGTACGGTTTCCAGACCCGTACCGCAAGCCTGTTGAACGTCGTACGCCGGTGTGCTCGGCGACAGGCGCGAGCCCAGCACGCATTCGCGCGTCAGGTTCATGTCCCGGGAAAACTTGAGCACCGCACCGGCGGCCATTTCGCCGATGTGCACACCGTGCAGGTTGTAGCGCTCGATCAATCCTTCTAGCGCGGCCGTCAGCATCGCCTGGTTGCTGGCGGTGGCATAGGGCCCGTTGGAACGGGCGAAAGGAATGCGGTTACCACCGATGATCGCAACGCGGCGTAGCTGTGCCATGAAGAACTCCCCTGTATGCGCGAAAGGTGCGAAATAAGCTTGCTGTAACGTGCCCCAGCCACAAGCTTAGGCTTTATCTCGGCGATCGAACGACCGATTGCCAAACATGGTCCACACTTGGAACCTCATCAGCCGGAGTGTGTTCCATGTCAGACCGTTACATAGACTTCGCCAATTCGCCCATTGGCCTGCGTCTGGTTGGCGCTCTGGGCCTGCCCTCGCCGGTGCGCCTGGAGCGCTGGCAAGCCGGGCGGTTGCGGCCCATCGAGGGCGCCCTGCTGCTGGGCGGTGGGCCCTTGACCGAACAGGTCGGCACGTTCGCCAAGCGCCTGACCGATGCGATTTTCATCTACGGTGGCGAACCGACGCTGGCGACCGAGTGGATTCCCGGCCACGGCCCGAAAATCAAGGCGGTGGTGTACGACGCCAGCCATCTGGTCCAGGTTGATCAGCTCAAGCAGTTGCGTGAGTTTTTCCAGCCGCTGATGAAAAACCTCGACCACAGCGCCCATATCGTCATCCTCGGCCGCGCCCCGGAAAGCTTCGATGATCCCTTTGCCGCCAGTGCCCAACGCGCCCTGGAAGGCTTCAGCCGTTCCCTGGCCAAGGAACTTCGCCACGGTGGCACGCTGCAGTTGCTGTACGTCGGTGAGGGCGCCGAAGCGCAGTTGGAGGGAGCGCTGCGGTTTTTCCTGTCGCCCAAGAGCGCCTACGTTTCCGGACAGGTGATTCGCCTCAAACCTTGCGATACCCAAGTCCAGGATTGGACCCGACCGCTGACTGGGCTGAAAGCGCTGGTCACCGGCGCCGCGCGTGGCATCGGCGCTTCCATTGCCGAAACCCTCGCCCGCGACGGCGCCGACGTGATCCTGCTAGACGTTCCACAGGCCAAGGCCGACCTCGACGCGTTGGCCGCACGCTTGAGCGGACGCAGCGTGACGCTGGACATCTGCGCTCAAGACGCGGCCGCGCAACTGATCGACCACCTGCCCGACGGTGTCGATATCGTGGTGCATAACGCGGGCATCACCCGGGACAAGACCCTGGCCAACATGACCCCGGAGTTCTGGGACGCCGTGCTGGCGGTCAACCTCAATGCCCCACACGTGTTGACCAAGGCTCTGCTCGACAGCGGCACACTGCGGGACAATGGCCGGGTCGTCTTGCTGGCCTCCATCAGCGGCATCGCCGGCAATCGCGGGCAGACCAACTATGCCGCGAGCAAGGCCGGGCTGATCGGCCTCGCGCAGGCCTGGGCACCGGCCTTGCAGCCCCGGGGAATCAGCATCAATGCCGTGGCGCCAGGTTTCATTGAAACGCGCATGACCGCCGACATCCCCTTCGCCCTGCGCGAAGCCGGGCGGCGCATGAGTTCGCTGGGCCAGGGCGGCTTGCCCCAGGACGTCGCCGAAGCCGTGGCCTGGCTTGCGCAACCGGGTACGGGCGCCGTGACCGGACAGGCGCTGCGGGTCTGCGGGCAAAGCCTGTTGGGGGCTTGAACATGACGATCCAATGGCATGAGATAAATACTGCACCGTCGATGTCGGGGCTGTACGCCAAGGCCGCGACACGCCGCAAGATAACCGGCACGACCTTGCCCGACATCGGGCTGCGCCAGATGATCCAGGTCGACCCGCAACGCCTTGCGGCGTATTGCAAGGTCTGTGGCTTCGCCGAAAGCGGATTGCTGCCACCGACCTATCCCCATGTCCTGGCGTTCGCCCTGCAAATGCAACTGCTGACCGCCCGGGAGTTCCCGTTCCCCTTGCAGGGGTTGGTTCACCTGAGCAACCGCATCCGTGTGCTGCGGCCCATGGGCGGCGTCAGCCAGGTGCGAGCCAGCGTCAACGTCGAGAACCTGCAACCGCACGCCAAGGGTGCGGTGTTCGATCTGGTGACCCGTCTCGAAGATCAATTGGGGCCGCTGTGGGAGGCCGAGAGCCAGATGCTGTGCAAAGGTGTCCAGCTCGATGGTGCGCTGGTCGAGGAGCCGCCGTCGTTGCCCCTCGATCTGAGCGAGGTGGCGCGCTGGACAGCGCCCGCGGACATTGGTCGGCAATACGCCAAGGTCTCCGGCGACTACAACCCGATCCACCTGAGCGGCGCCAGCGCACGGTTGTTCGGTTTCCCCACCGCCATCGCCCATGGGCTGTGGAACAAGGCGCGGGCCCTGGCGGCGCTGGAGGACCATCTGCCCGAGGCTAATATCGAAATCGACGTAACCTTCAAGAAACCGGTGCGCCTACCCAGCGAGGTGACATTGCTGGCGAGTGCGGCGGGGTCCAGTGGGCACTTGCGACTGGAAGGCGCTGGAGCGCTGGAGCATATGCAGGGAAGCTGGCAGCCGGTTGCTTGAGCGGAAAACGCCATACCTGTGGGAGCCTGCTCGCGAA
>NZ_JAOSHO010000279.1 GCF_025917275.1 Pseudomonas agronomica
TGTGGGAGCGAGCTTGCTCGCGATTGGAGCAGCTCGGTCCCGAGCCTGTTAAGTCCGGTACTCAGCGTTGATCTTGACGTACTCGTGGGACAGGTCAGTGGTCCAGATGGTTTCGCTGCAATCCCCCCGTCCCAGCTCGATGCGGATGGTGATTTCTTCCTGCTGCATCACAGCCGCGCCCTGGGCTTCGGTGTAGGTCGCGGCGCGGGCGCCCTGGCTGGCGATGCAGACTTCGCCGAGGAACACGTCGATCTTGCTCACGTCCAGGTCCGGCACGCCGGCACGGCCGACAGCGGCGAGGATCCGGCCCCAGTTCGGGTCGGAGGCGAACAACGCGGTCTTGATCAGCGGCGAGTGCGCCACGGTGTAGCCGACGTCCAGGCACTCCTGGTGATTGCCACCGCCGTTGACCTGTACGGTCACGAACTTGGTCGCGCCTTCACCGTCGCGGACGATGGCCTGGGCCACTTCCATGCACACTTCGAACACCGCCTGCTTCAGGGCCGCGAACAGCGGGCCGCTGGCTTCGGTGATTTCCGGCAGGTTGGCCTTGCCGGTGGCAATCAGCATGCAGCAGTCGTTGGTGGAGGTGTCGCCGTCGATGGTGATGCGGTTGAACGACTTGTTGGCGCCGTCGAGCATCAGGTCCTGCAGCACCTGGCGCGAAACCTTGGCGTCGGTAGCGATGTAGCCCAGCATGGTCGCCATGTTCGGACGGATCATGCCCGCGCCCTTGCTGATGCCCGTGACGGTGATGGTCACGCCGTCATGCTGGAACTGGCGGCTCGCGCCCTTGGGCAGGGTGTCGGTGGTCATGATGCCGGTGGCGGCGGCGGCCCAGTTGTTTTCCGACAGGTCATCGAGGGCGGCTTGCAACGCGCCTTCGATCTTCTCGACCGGCAGCGGCTCGCCGATCACGCCGGTGGAGTAAGGCAGCACCTGGTTGGCATCGACGCCCGTCAGTTCGGCCAGCTTGGCGCAGGTACGCTCGGCGGCGGCCAGGCCTGGCGCGCCGGTGCCGGCGTTGGCGTTACCGGTGTTGGTCAGCAGGTAACGCACCGGCCCCTGCACGCGTTGCTTGGCCAGGATGACCGGCGCGGCGCAGAACGCGTTGAGCGTAAACACGCCCGCCACCGTCGAGCCTTCGGCGCAACGCATGACCACGACATCCTTGCGCCCGGGGCGCTTGATGCCCGCCGAGGCAATACCGAGTTCAAAACCGGCAACCGGGTGCAACGTTGGCAACGGACCAAGACCAACAGCCATGAATGCGCTCCTTAATAGATAAATCGACGCCGTCTTCGTCGGGACGGCGAATCAAATGGCAAAACGCCGCGACAAGAGACTCTTGTCGCGGCGCGGGTCGTTCAGCGTTGAAACGGGTTTATTGGATCTGCCCGTGGCAATGCTTGTATTTCTTGCCCGAACCGCAGTAGCACAGTTCGTTACGTCCCAGCTTCTGCTCGTTGCGCACCGGGGCGGTAGCCAGGGCGACATCCACGTCGACGCCCTCTTCCATCGCCTGGGCGACTTCCAGCCCTGGCGCTTCGGCGTGTTCGAACTGCATGCGCGCAGCCAGGGCCTCGGCTTCCTGACGCAGGCGAGCTTCTTCCTCGGCCGGGTCCTCGCGGCGAACCTGGACGTGGGACAGCACGCGGATCGAGTCGCGCTTGATCGAATCCAGCAGCTCGGAGAACAGCGTGAAGGACTCGCGCTTGTACTCTTGCTTCGGGTTCTTCTGGGCGTAGCCGCGCAGGTGGATGCCGTGGCGCAGGTGATCCATGGTCGACAGGTGGTCTTTCCACAGGTCGTCCAGCACGCGCAATACGATCTGCTTCTCGAAGGAGCGCAGCGCCTCGGCACCGGCCTGGTCTTCTTTCTCGTTGTACGCGGCGATCAGCTCGGCCAGCAGTTTTTCCCGCAGGGTTTCTTCGTACAGGTGGTCGTCTTCGTCGAGCCACTGCTGGATCGGCAAGGACACGCCAAAATCGCTGCGCAGGGACGCTTCCAGGCCCGTGATATCCCACTGTTCCGGCAACGATTGCGGCGGAATGTGGGCGCTGACGGTGGCGTCGAGCACTTCGCGGCGGAAATCGGCGATGGTTTCGCCAATGTCGTCGGCGGCCAACAGGCTGTTGCGCATGTGATAGATCACTTTACGCTGCTCGTTGTTGACGTCGTCGAACTCCAGCAACTGCTTGCGGATATCGAAGTTGCGGCCTTCGACCTTGCGCTGGGCCTTTTCGATGGCGTTGGTCACCATGCGGTGCTCGATCGCCTCGCCCGGCTGCATGCCCAGGGCCTTCATGAAGTTCTTCACCCGGTCAGAAGCGAAGATGCGCATCAGGCTGTCTTCCAGCGACAGGTAGAAGCGGCTGGAGCCGGCGTCACCCTGGCGACCGGCACGGCCACGCAGCTGGTTGTCGATACGGCGCGATTCGTGACGCTCGGAAGCGATCACCTGCAAGCCGCCGGATTCAAGCACTTGCTGGTGACGTTTCTGCCAGTCGGCCTTGATCTGCGCAATCTGCTCGGGGGTCGGGTTCTCCAGGGAAGCGACTTCCACTTCCCAGTTGCCGCCCAGCAGGATGTCGGTACCACGACCGGCCATGTTGGTGGCGATGGTCAGCGCACCCGGGCGACCGGCCTGGGCGATGATCTCGGCTTCCTTCTCGTGGAACTTGGCGTTCAGGACCTTGTGCTCGATGCCTTCCTTGGAAAGCAGGTTGGACATGTGCTCGGAGGTCTCGATGGTGGCGGTACCCACCAGGATCGGACGGCCCTGGGCCATGCCTTCCTTGATGTCGTTGATGATCGCCGCGTATTTCTCCTCGGCGGTCAGGAACACCAGGTCGTTGTAGTCTTTGCGCGCCAGCGGCTTGTTCGGCGGAATCACCACCACTTGCAAGCCATAGATCTGGTGGAATTCGAACGCTTCGGTGTCAGCGGTACCGGTCATGCCGGACAGCTTGTTGTACAGGCGGAAGTAGTTCTGGAAGGTGGTCGAGGCCAGGGTCTGGCTCTCGGCCTGGATGTTCAGGCCTTCCTTGGCTTCGATGGCCTGATGCAGGCCTTCGGACAGGCGACGGCCCGGCATGGTACGGCCGGTGTGCTCGTCCACCAGTACGACCTGGCCGTCCTGCACGATGTATTCGACGTTGCGATGGAACAGCTTGTGGGCTCGCAGGCCGGCATAGACGTGGGTCAGCAAGCCCAGGTTATGGGCCGAGTACAGGCTTTCGCCTTCAGCCAGGAGGCCGACGCGGGTCAGCATTTCCTCGATGAACTGGTGGCCGGATTCGTTGAGCTCGACCTGGCGGGTCTTCTCGTCGACGGTGTAGTGACCGGCCTGGGTCACTTCGCCTTCGACTTCCTCGACGTGCAGCTTGAGCTGCGGGATCAACTTGTTGATCTCGATGTACAGCTTGGAGCTGTCCTCGGCCTGACCGGAAATGATCAGCGGGGTACGGGCTTCGTCGATGAGGATGGAGTCGACTTCGTCGATCACGGCAAAGTTGAGTTCACGCTGGAATTTTTCTTCCATGCTGAACGCCATGTTGTCGCGCAGGTAGTCGAAACCGAATTCGTTGTTGGTGCCGTAGGTGATATCCGAGGCGTAGGCGGAGCGCTTCTCTTCCGGCGGCTGGAACGGCGTGACCACGCCGACCGTCAGGCCGAGGAATTCGTAGAGCGGGCGCATCCAGTTGGCGTCGCGGCGGGCCAGGTAGTCGTTGACCGTCACCACGTGCACGCCCTTGCCGGACAATGCGTTGAGATACACCGCCAGGGTGGCCACGAGGGTCTTGCCCTCACCGGTACGCATTTCGGCGATCTTGCCTTCGTGCAGGGTCATGCCGCCGATCAACTGGACGTCGAAGTGGCGCATGCCCATCACCCGCTTGCCGGCTTCGCGGCAGACCGCAAAGGCTTCGGGCAGGATCTGGTCAAGGGTTTCACCCTTGGCGATGCGGTCCTTGAATTCGGCAGTCTTGGCGCGTAACTGATCGTCCGAAAGGGCCACCATTTGCTCTTCGAAGGCATTGACGATCTGTACCGTCTTGAGCATGCGCTTGACTTCACGCTCGTTCTTGCTTCCAAAAAGTTTCTTTAACAAAGGCGCAAACATATCGGCAGGATCTTCCACACTAAAGGGATGGAGGGCGGCCCCGTGAGTCGCCCGTGCAGCCCTCATGGCCGCATGCGAACGAGCATTCTACCCGGAAACGATGGTGAGGAAAGTGGCGTTATTCCACGATGCTGGCACAGCGCTGTGACGGGGCCTCCCTAAAATAAGGGCTTTTGCGCGAACTTCAAGCCACAAGGTGCAGAAGTTACCTATTGATTGTGTGGATAAAAGGTCGCAGGACGAGCGGATCGAGGCGCATCCGGCGCTTTCTGCTACCATGGCGCTCCTGTCATTTGCGGTATCAGTTCATGGCCTTCCGCCCTCTTCCAGCCAAGGCACCCGCCGTTCTGCTGCGCGAAGCCAAGCCGCTGAAAGCCATCTTCGGCCACGCCAGGCGCCTGGGTCATCTGCAACGCCTGCTCGACAGCCAGTTGCAACCCGCCGCGCGCGAGTATTGTCGTGTCGCGTCCTGGCGCGAAGGCAGCTTGTTGCTGATTGTCACCGACGGCCATTGGGCCACGCGCCTGCGCTACCAGCAAAAACGCTTGCTGCGTCAGTTGCAGGCATTCGAAGAGTTCGCCAACCTGACGCGCATCCTGTTCAAGGTCCAGCCGCCGACCGTACAGGGCGGCGCCAAGGGACATACCCTCGACTTGTCGACCGACGCGGCCGCGACCATCCAGGCCACCGCCGAAGGCATCAGCGACCCCAACCTGCGGGCGGCGCTGGAGCGATTGGCGGCGCATGCGCGGCCCAAGGATTGAGATTTCCGTCGCCTGTTAAATAGCTTTCGCGAGCAGGCTCGCTCCCACATGGGATCCCCAGCGGACATGGATTTTGTATCCGCCGCAGCTCCACTGTGGGCTTGCTCGCGAAGGGGGCGACTCGGTTCTTGACCTAACGCCGCTTACTCCCCCCCAGCAACGATCCCATCAACCCACGCACCAACTGCCGCCCCAATTGATTGGCCGCCTGGCGCATCGCTGATTTCAAGGCCTGGCCCGCCGCGGTGCCGAGGAATTCCCCAGCCTGTTCGGTAAAGCTCGGCTCGTCCGCTGCCGGCTTGCCCGGCGCCGCCTCCGCCTGGGGCTCCAGCCCCTTGCGCCCCATCAACACTTCATAGGCCGACTCGCGATCGATAGGCTTGTCATAGCGCCCCTGCAACGGGGAGCTGGCAATCAACCCGGCCCGCTCAGCCTCGCTCAGCGGCCCGATGCGCGACTGCGGTGGTGCTACCAGTACGCGCTGGACCATTTCCGGCGTGCCTTTTTCCTGCAAGGTGCCGACCAGGGCTTCACCGATGCCCAGTTCAGTCAGCACCGCCAGGGCATCGAATTGCGGGTTCGGCCGGAAACCTTCCGCCACCGCCCGCAGGGATTTTTGCTCCTTGGCCGTGAAAGCGCGCAAACCGTGCTGGATGCGCAAGCCCAATTGCGCCAGTACATCATCTGGCAGGTCACCCGGCGACTGGGTGACGAAATACACCCCGACACCCTTGGAGCGGATCAACCGCACCACTTGCTCCAGCCGATCCTGGAGGGCCTTGGGCGTTCCGGCAAACAGCAAGTGGGCTTCGTCGAAGAACAATGCGAGCAAGGGTTTGTCCGCATCGCCGCGCTCGGGCAGTTGCTCGAACAGCTCGGCCAGCAGCCAGAGCAGGAACGTCGCGTAGACCTTCGGGGCCTCATGGACCAGGCGGCTGGCGTCCAGCAAATGGATACGACCACGCCCATCGCTGGCCGGCTGCAGAATGTCTTCGAGCTGCAACGCCGGTTCACCGAACAAGGCGTCGGCGCCCTGCTGCTCCAGCGTCGACAAGCGACGCATGAGCGCCTGGCTGGAGCCGGTGGTCATCAAGGCCGCGTCGTCGCCGAGCAATTCGGGATGGTCCTTGAGGTGATTGAGCAGCGCCTTCAGGTCCTTGAGGTCCAGCAGCAACAGGCCCTCGCGATCAGCAACCTTGAACGCCGCGTACAACGCCGACTGCTGGCTGTCGGTGAGTTCCAGCAGGCTGCCGAGCAACAACGGGCCCATTTCGCTCAAGGTCGTGCGCAATGGATGACCGGATTTGCCGTGGATATCCCACAAGGTCACCGGATAAGCCTGGGGCTTGTGGCCGAGCCAGGGCATGCCCGCGATGCGCTCGGCGATCTTGCCCTGGGGAGCACCGGCAGCGCCGAGGCCGCACAGGTCGCCCTTGATGTCCGCCGCGAACACCGCCACGCCGGCATCGCTGAACATTTCGGCCAGGCGTTGCAGGGTCACGGTCTTGCCGGTGCCGGTGGCGCCCGCCACCAAACCATGACGGTTCGCCAGGCGCATGGCTTGGGCGACAGGTTGGCCGGCCAGGTCGGCCCCGATAATGAGTTGCGATGAATCAGGCATTTGGTCACCTGTGGGTTTGCGATAGGACGCCATTTTGCGCGCTTATATCAAAGCATGCCCAGCGCATTAAGGGCCGGGCGCTGGAAATAAAAACCGCTTTGACCGCACTCATGTGGTCAGAGATTGCTCCCGCTGGAGTCTGTTATGCCTGTTACGCCTG
>NZ_JAOSHO010000028.1 GCF_025917275.1 Pseudomonas agronomica
GAGGATGTGGTGGTGGCTGTAGATCAGGTGATAACGCTGCTCATCGAGACGTACGATCATCAGACGCACCAGGGCCGGCGCGCTCAGGTGAAGTTGTTGGCGTTCGGCATCGGCCAGGGCCTGCAGGGTCTGGTCAGGCAGCGGATCATCGCGCAGATCGTGCAGGCTGTAAGGCAGCTCCAGGTACTTGCTGACCACTTGCACCGGCGCCGGCAAATCGCCCTGCCAGACAAACCGCGTGCGCAGGATGTCGTGGGCATCCACCGCCGCCTGCCAGGCCTGGCGGAAGCGTTCCGGGTCAAGCCCGTCGATGTCCAGGCGCAGTTGGTTGATGTAGTCGCCGCCCGCGTCGCCATATACGCCATGGAACAGCATGCCTTGTTGCATCGGTGACAACGGATACAGGTCGACGATCTGCGCGGGCGGCATCGGCAGTCCGTCCAGTTGTGGCTGGTTCAGGCTCGCCAGCGGGAAGTCCGACGGCGTCACACCGCTGTGTTCGCCCCGGCAGCAATGGTCGATCAGCCGCTGCAACTCCAGCGCGTAATCGTCGGCCAGGGCCTGGATGGTGGATTCATTGAACTGCTCGCGACTGAAGGTCCAGCCCAGGTTCAGTTCGCCGCCGAACACCTGGCCGTTCAAGGCCAGCGCATTGGACAGCGGCGCTTCGGCGTCCAGCTCATCGCCGGCGCCTTCGTCGGCCGGGATGAACAAGGCGCCGTCGGCCTCGCTGAAGCTGGCGTCGAACTGGCCCAGGTAGTTGAAGGTCAGGCTCGGCGTCGGCAACCCGGCCAGGATGGCCCGCGTCGCGTCATCCGCCAGATGGGCCAGGGCGCCGAAACCGAGGCCTTTGTCGGGCATCGCCCGCAGTTGCTCCTTGATCTGCTTGAGGCAATCGCCCAAGTCCGCCCGTGGCGTGAGCCGGGCCGGGTACAGGCTGGTGAACCAGCCAACGGTGCGGGTCAGGTCGACGTCGTCGAACAAGGCTTCGCGACCATGGCCTTCGAGCTGGATCAGCGCGCTGTCGGCGCCCGTCCAGCGCACCATCACCCGCGCCAGTGCCGTGAGCAGCAGATCGTTGACCTGGGTCCGATAGGCCTTGGGCGCGTCTTGCAGCAGTTGCCGGGTCAACGCGGCGTCGAGTCGTGTTCGCACCGTCACGGCCAGGTGGTTCTGCTGGCCGCCGGCAGGGTTATCCATCGGCAACGAAGCATCGACGTCTTCGAGTTGGGCCTGCCAGAACGCCAGTTCCTGCGCCAACCAGTTACTGCGGGCATGCGCTTGCAGGCGCTCGGCCCAGACCTGCGCCGAGGTGGTTTTCAGCGGCAATCGCAGCACCGCTCCGTTGGAAAACTGGTGATAGGCGCTTTGCAGATCCTCGAACAGGATTCGCCACGACACGCCGTCGATCACCAAGTGATGCACGGCCAGCAACAAACGCTGGCTGCCATCGGCCAGCGTCGCCAGGACCGCCCGTAGCAAGGGGCCCGCTTGCAGGTCCAGGCTGCGCTGGGCCTCGTTGGCGATGCCTTGCAAGGCCTGCGCATCAGGCGCGTCCACGGTCCAGAGCAAGTCTTCGGATTGAGTGTCCGCAGGACGGTAAACGGCCCTCCAGCCGTCGTCCTGCTCGGTGAAGCTCAAACGCAGGCCATCGTGATGTTGCAACAGCGCGCTCAACGCCTGGCTCAGGATCGGTGCGTCCAGGCGCTGGGTCGGCTTGAGCATCACCGCCTGGTTCCAGTGATGACGCTGCGGTATCGCCTGTTCGAAGAACACCCGCTGCACCGGCAACAGCGCCAGCTCACCCGTCACCGGCCCCTGGTCGATGACTTGCGCGGCCTCGCCCGGGCGAACCACGGTCGCGAGCATCTCCAGGGTCTGGTGCTGGAACAGATCCTTGGGCGTGAAATGCATGCCGGCCTGGCGAGCGCGGCTGACCACCTGGATCGAGACGATGGAATCGCCACCCAGCTCGAAGAAATTATCCCGCAGGCCGACGCGTTCAAGCTTGAGCACGTCCTGCCAGATCGCCGCCAGTTGCTGTTCCAGCACAGTGCACGGCGCCAGGTAGGCGTTTTGGGATTGGCTGGCATCAGGCTTGGGCAGATTCTTGCGGTCGAGCTTGCCGTTGGGGGTTAGCGGCAGGCGTTCGAGCAGCAACAGATAAGCCGGGACCATGTGCGCCGGCAATGTCGCCTTGAGTTGCTCGCGCAGGTGCTCGGCGAAGTCTTCGCGGGCAGGTTCTGCCGTCACCACATAAGCCACCAAGCGCTTGCCACTTCCGGCGGTGCCTTCCTGGGCCACGACCACCGCTTCGCGTACGCCAGCGAGGGCCTGCAGGCTGGCTTCGATTTCACCCAGCTCAATGCGGAAGCCGCGGATCTTCACTTGGTTATCGATGCGGTCCAGGTAATCGAACGTGCCGTCGACGCGCTGGCGCACCAGGTCTCCGGTGCGATACAGCAAGCCGCCGGCGCTGAACGGGTCGGCGACAAAACGCTCGGCGGTCAGCCCTGGCCGGTTCAGGTAACCACGGGCCAATCCCGTGCCGCCCAGGTACAGCTCACCGGCCATGCCTTGGGGCAACAGGTTCAGGTCGGCGTCCAGCACGTAGGCGCTGCGGTCGCCGATGCGGCTGCCGATGGGCGCGTAGGCAGCGCCACACGACACCTCGCGACCGGCCTTCCAGATCAGCGGTGTGACCACCGTTTCAGTCGGGCCATAACCGTTGATGATGTACTCGGGACGCAAGGCACGCTTGACCCGTTCGAAACTGGCGTTGGGCACCGCGTCACCGCCGAAGCAGTAGACGCGCACCTTCGGCGGGTTACCCTCGCGCTCGGCGTATTCGGCCAGTTGTTGCAGGTAAACGGGCGGGAACGCCACCACCGTCACACCGTGCTCGTGCATGGCGTTATAGGTCTGTTCCGGGGTCCACAGGCTGTCGTCGCGAATCAGCAGCGACGCACCGTGGGTCAGGCTGGTGAGCCAGCGCTCGTGGGCGCCGTCGAAAGCGAACGACATGAAATGGAATTCGCAATCGCTGTCGCGCATTTCATAACGCTCGCCAATGGCCTGGCAGTGCATCGCCAGCGGACCGTGGGCCACGCTGACGCCCTTGGGGTTGCCGGTGGAGCCGGAGGTGTAGATAACGTAGGCCAGGTTCTGCGGGTCGAGTCGGAGCGATGGCGCGCTGGTCGGCAGCTCACATAAATCGACACAATCCAGCTCCAGCACCGACAACGACTCATCCAGAGGCAACTGAGCCGATACGGAGGAGTCGCTGATCAGCAGCGCCAAGCCGGCATCCTTCATCAAGTACGCCAGGCGCTCGCGGGGATAGCTGACATCCAACGGCACGTAGGCACCGCCGGCCTTGAGCACCGCCAACAGCGTGACGATCACCCCTTCGCTGCGCGGCAAGGCCACGCCGACGCGGGTTTCCGGGCCGACGCCGCGGCTGATCAAGGCGTGGGCCAGTTGGTTCGCGCGCCGGTCGATCTCGCCGTAGCTGAAGTGCCGGCCATTGAAAATCACCGCCGTGCGCTGCGGGCGCTCGGCCGCCAGCGTGGCGATCCGCTGGTGCACGGGAATGCCCACCGGGTACGGCTGCGGGTGATTGTCGGCGTGTTGCCGTGCGTGTTCGGCTCCGCTGGCCAAGGCGATTTCACCCAGGCTGCGTCCGGCGTCCTGGCTGAATTGTTCGAGCAAGTGCAGCAAATGGGCGCTGATTTCCTGAATGACTTCGTCCGCGAAGTGCCGGCGCTCGTAGCTATAGTGCAGCGCCAGTTGTCCGCCGAGGGTGACCGCGACGCTCAGGGCATAGTGCGTCTGCTCCAGGTTGGCAACGTCGCCGAACGTGACTTCGCTACCGGTGCCTTGCTGCAAGGCCTGGGCAATCGGGTAGTTCTCGAACACCAGGAGGTTGTCGAACAGCGCCTCGCCGCCCTGCCCGGCCCAACGCTGGATGTCCGCCAACGGCGTGTGCTCGAAGTCCCGCAGGCTCAGGTTCTGCGCCTGCACCGCTTGCAGCCAATGGCCGACCGTCTGGTCCGGACGTGGGCTGCCGATCACCGGCAAGGTGTTGATGAACAGGCCGACCTGCTGCTCGATGCCCGGCAGATCCGCCGGCCGACCGGCCACGGTCGCGCCAAACGCCACGGTCTGGTGCCCGGTATAGCGTTGCAACAACAGCAGCCAGGCCGCTTGCACCAGCGTGTTCACGGTGACTTTCTGCTGGCGGGCAAACGCTTCCAGCGCTTGGGTGCGCCGCGCATCGAGCGTCAGGGAATGATCACCGTGGCCGCTCTCGCCACCGCCCGAGGCGGCGTGGGCGAGTCGGGTCGGCTCCTGCAACGGGGCCAGTTGTGCGCACCAGAAGTCCTGGCTGAGCTGGCCGTCCTGGCGTTGCAGCCAAGCGATGTAATCGCGATAACGCCCACCCGTGTTGACCGGCGCGCGGCCGTTGTAGCGCTGCATCACCTCGCCAAGCAACTGCGAATTGCTCCAGCCATCCATCAGGATGTGGTGATGGGTGTAGATCAGATGCCACTGTTCGACGCCGGTCCGCACCAGCACCAGGCGCAACAGCGGCGCCTGGCTCAAGTCGAAACCTTGCGCGCGCTCGGCCTCGGCCAGTGCGGCGAGGGCCTGGGCCGGGTCGGCCTGCTCGCGCCAGTCCAGCACGGTGAACGGCAACTGCACCTGCTTGTGGACGATCTGCAGCGGTTGCGCCAATTCTCCCTGCCAGACGAAGCCGCTGCGCAAGATGTCTTGCGTCGCGACGGTGGCCTGCCACGCCGCACGGAACCGCTCGGCGTCCAGGCCTTGCACGTCCAACCGCAACTGGTTGACGTATTCGCCGGCCGCCTGCTCGTACAGCGTATGGAACAACAAGCCCTGCTGCATCGGCGACAGCGGGTAGACATCGTCCAACTGACCGGCCGGCAATGGCAGGTGATCGAGTTGCGCCTGGGTGATCCGCGCCAGTGGAAAATCCGACGGCGTGGCTTGCGGTTCAGCCAGGTTGACGCAATGGTCGATCAACGCCTTGAGCTCGACGGCGTATTGATCGGCCAGTTGCTGCACGGTCGTGCTGTCGAACATCTCACGGCTGAAGCCCCAGCTCATCGCCAGTTCGCCGCCATGCACCTGCCCTTCCACCGTCAGCCAGTTGGCCAACGGTGCCGTCGGGTCCTGGGCGACGCCACTGCCTTCGCCGGACGGCACGAACAGCGCCGCCTCATCGAACTGGCGGTCGAACTGGCCGAGGTAGTTGAAGGTGATGCGTGCAGTCGGCAGATCCGCCGATTGCGCTTGCACCGAAGGCGCTGCCAGATGACGCAGCACGCCGTAGCCCAGGCCCTTGTCCGGGACGCTGCGCAGTTGCTCCTTGATGGTCTTGATCGAGCCGCCGATTTCATCGGTGGCGGTGAGCTTGACCGGGAACAGGCTGGTCAGCCAGCCCACCGTGCGGGTCAGGTCGATGTCATCGAAGAGATCTTCGCGGCCATGGCCTTCGAGCTCGATCAATGTACCCGACTGCCCGCTCCAACGGCTGATGGTGCGAGCCAGGGCGGTGAGCAGCAGGTCGTTGACCTGGGTGCGATAGGCCGCAGGGGCCTGTTGCAGCAATTGCCGGGTCAGTCCGGCGTCCAGGCGCCATTCGATCTTTGCACCGTGGACGTTCTGCAAGCTGCCCTGCGGGCGTTCGCACGGCAGGTCCCGCGCGCCTTCATGCTGGGCTTTCCAATAGGCCGACTGATCGTCGAAGCGCGAGGCTTCGGCATTCAGCCGCGCGGTCCAGCTCTGGAACGCGCTGGTCTTGGCCGGCAACGTCACGGCGCCTCCCGCTGCCAGTTGCGCGTAAGCTTGCTGCAAATCTTCCAGCAGCACCCGCCATGACACGCCGTCCACCACCAGATGATGGATGATCAGCGCCAGCCGCTGGCTGCCGTCGGCCAGGTTTACCAGCATGGCGCGCACCAGGGGCCCGTCTTGCAGGCTGAGGCTGCGCTGCGCCTCGTCGCACAGCGCGTTCAACTGCTCGACGGATCGGGCATCGCGCTGCCACAGGTCGGCGTTTTGCAAAAGCGGTCCATGGCTCTGCCGCCAGCCGTCGGCCTCTTCGACAAAGCGCAGGCGCAAGGCATCGTGATGGTTGATGACGCAGGTCAGCGCCGCGTCGAGTCGTTGTGCGTCCAGCGGTTCCCGTGGGGTCAGCAACAGCGACTGGTTCCAGTGCTCTCGGACCTGCATCGCCTGGGCGAAAAACTGCCGCTGGATCGGCCCGAGCACGGCATCGCCAGTGACCGGCCCGTGGTCCAAGGCACAGTGGCTGTCACGGCGAGCCACCGACGCCAGGCTGCGCACGGTCTGGTATTGGAACAGGTCACGGGGATGAAGATGGATACCGGCCTGTCGCGCGCGGCTAACCACTTGGATCGAGATGATGGAATCACCACCCAGTTCGAAGAAGTTGTCTTCGAGGCCGACGCGCTCCACCCCGAGCACGTCCTGCCAGATTTCAGCCAGGGCGGTTTGCAATGCATCTTGCGGGGCGACGAAGGCTTGCCGGGGGGCGGCGTCCGGTTGTGGCAGCGCCTTGCGATCAAGCTTGCCGTTGGCGGTCACCGGCAGGCTCGCCAAGGGCATCAGGTAGGTCGGCACCATGTACTCCGGCAGACCGGCCAGCAGCCAGGCCTTCACGTCCTGTTGCCATTGTTCATGGGAGTCACCGTGGTCCAGCACCAGATAGCCCACCAGATACTTGCCGTCCTGCACCAGCACCACGGCCTCGCGCACCCGCGGATGTTGCACGAGGCGGGTTTCGATTTCGCCGAGCTCGATGCGCAGGCCGCGCAGCTTGACCTGATGATCGAGGCGGCCGAGGTATTCGATCACGCCGTCGGCGCGCTGGCGCACGCGGTCGCCGGTTCGGTACAGGCATGCGCCGCCATGGAACGGGCACGGCACGAAACGCTCGGCGGTCAGCGCCGGACGCTGGTGATAACTGCGCGCCAGCCCCGCCCCACCCAGGTACAACTCGCCCGCCACGCCCCACGGTACCGGCGACAGATCGGCATCGAGCACGTGGGTGCGCAGGTTGGCGATGGGCCGGCCGATCGGCACGCAATCGGCGCCTTCATCGACGCAGGTCCAATGGGTCACGTCGATGGCCGCTTCGGTCGGGCCGTACAGGTTGTAGAGCGCGGCGTCCGGCAGTTTGGCGAAGACCTGCTGCTGCGCATCCAGCGGCAAGGCTTCACCGCTGCAGACGATGCGCTTCAAACCTTCGCAGGTTTCCACGCCCGGCTCATGGATGAACGCCTGCAGCATCGACGGCACGAAGTGCAGCGTGCTGACGCCATGACGGTTGATGGTGTCGATCAGTTGCCGTGGATCACGATGGGCACCTGGCGCGGCAATCACCAATCGCGCCCCGGTCATCAGCGGCCAGAAAAACTCCCACACCGACACGTCGAAGCTGAACGGGGTTTTCTGCAGCACCGCGTCGCCGTCGTCCAGGCCATACGCCTGTTGCATCCAGCACAAGCGGTTGACCAGAGCCGCGTGGCTGTTGCCGGCGCCCTTGGGCTTGCCGGTGGAGCCGGAGGTGTAGATGACGTAGGCGAGGTTCAGCGGATCGACCTTCGCTTCGGGGCGACTGTCGTTGTAACCGTCGAGCCAACCGTCGGGCTGGTCAAGCGCGATGAGCTCGATTCCCTCGGTCGGCAACCCCGCCAACAGCGAACGCTGGGTCAGCAGCAAGCCGATGCCACTGTCCTCGATCATGTAGGCCAGGCGACCCTGTGGATATTCCGGGTCCAGCGGCACGTAGGCGCCGCCGGCCTTGTGGATCGCCAGCAGGCCGACCACCATTTCCACTGAACGCTCGACGCAGATGCCCACCAGGCTGTCGGGCCGCACACCGCGCCCGAGCAGCAGATGGGCCAGTCGGTTGGCGCGGGCATCGAGCGCTGCATAACTCAGGCTTTGTTCGCCGAACAGCAACGCCGGGGCGTCCGGGGTGCGCACCACCTGGGCTTCGATCAGTTGATGCAGGCACAGCTCGGTCGGGTAGCGTTGGGCCGTGGCGTTCCAAGCGTGGACCAGCGTGGCATGCTCGCCGACGTCGAGCAGCGGCAGCTCGCCGATACGTCGGGTCGGATCGGCAATCATCGCCGTGAGCAATCTCAGCCAATGCCGCGCCATGCGCGCGATGGTCGGCGCTTCGAACAGGTCCTCGGCGTACGTCAGCGCGGCGTGCAACGTGCCGGCTTTTTCATAGGTGTCCAGGGTCAAGTCGAATTGGGTGGTGCGGGTCTGCCACTCGATCATGCCCAATTCGAGGCCGGACGCCGTTCGAATCGTGGTGACATCCGCCACCTGGGATTGATGGTTGTACATCACCTGGAACAGCGGCGTGTGGCTGAGGCTGCGCTCCAGCTTCAACGCGTCGACCAGGCGTTCGAAGGGCAAGTCCTGATGGGCCTGGGCGCCGAGGGCGGCCTCTTTGACTCGGAGCAGCAATTCGTCGATCCGGGTCTGGCCGTCCAGCTCGGTGCGCAGTACCTGAGTGTTGACGAAGAAACCGATCAGGCCTTCGATTTCATCGCGGTTGCGGTTGGCGATGGGCACGCCGATACGGATGTCCGATTGGCCGCTGTAGCGATGCAGCAGCACGTTGAACGCGCCGAGCAACAGCATGAACAGCGTGACGCCCTGGTGCTGGGCGCAGCTGCGCAGTTGCTCCGCCAACTGGCTGTCGATAGCGAACTCATAACGGCTGCCACGGTAGCTCGGCACGGCCGGGCGTGAGTGATCGGTGGGCAACTCCAGGACGGGGTGCTCATCGCCCAATTGCGCCTGCCAATACGCCAGTTGCCGCGCCTGCTCACCGGCCTCCAGCCAACGGCGCTGCCAAAGCGCATAGTCGCTGTACTGGATCGGCAGGTCGGCCAACTGCGGCGACACGCCTGCTTCATGGGCGTCATAGCAGCGGATGAACTCGTCGATGAGCACGTTCATCGACCAGCCATCGGAGACGATGTGGTGCAAGGTCAGCAGCAGCACGTGTTCCTGCGCATCAAGCTTGAGCAATTCGACCCGCAGCAAGGGGCCGTTGGACAGATCGAAGGGCCGCATCGATTGTGCCTGCGCAGCCTGGCGCACCGCTTGCTCGCGCTCGCCCGTCGGTAGGCCGCTGAGGTCCTGTTGCTCGATCACCAGTGGCGCATCGGTGGGCACTTGCAGCAGGCTGTCGTCGGCCTGGCGCTGGAACACCGTGCGCAGGGTTTCATGCCGGGCCACCAGGCTGGCGAAGGCCTGTTCCAGCGCGGGCAGGCTCAAAGCGCCCTTGAGCCGCACCGCCCCGGGCAAGTTGTAGGCGCCGCTTTGCGGGTCCAGTTGCCAGAGAAACCACATGCGTCGCTGGGCGTAGGACAGCGCCTGGCGATCCTCGGCTTCGACGCCCTGGGGAATGGGGAAACGGCTGAAGTCCACGCCCTCCTTGTCCAGCGCGGCGAGGAACATCTGGCGCTTGTCCAGGGGCAGCCCGATAAACCGGCGAGCAAGTTTCAAGGCGTCTTCAGCATTCATTTCTGGGTATCCGGAATCAGTGGGCACAAGGCACAAAGGCATGTCGTCCCTATGAAACGAACGCAAACCGGAAAAATTAGCGATTGGGAATAAGTGTCAGCAAGCGCTGACAGGACGGGATCCAGGCCCGCTCGCGATGACCGCTTTGCCTGCCATTACCAAGCCATCGGGCCCGACGCTCCATTACTGGGCAATACGCTTTGATTCGGTGCAATAAATCCCCCTGCACCTCGGCCAACCTGGGGATCGGCCAGTAGATCCCGGCGCCCGAGCCACTTGGCACAACCGCTGCATAACGTCCATCAACATACATTTGGCAACGCCTTCAACGATGAGGGCGGTGCTTCCCGAGAGAACGGGACCAGGACAAAGGCGTCCTCGCTAGTTTTGCTAGCGGGACGCCTTTTTTTGTTTTCGAAAAAATTGCCGAGCCAGCCTGACCGCCGTGATGAGACAGGCCTGAGCCCGCGGAGAACCCTGATGAAAAAACTCAAACTGGTGATGATCGGCAACGGCATGGCCGGGGTTCGAACCCTCGAGGAACTGCTCAAGCTGAGCAACGAGCTCTACGACATCACAGTGTTCGGTGCCGAGCCCCACACCAACTACAACCGCATCCTGCTCTCGCCCGTGCTGGCCGGTGAGCAGACCTTCGAAGAGATCGTGCTCAACGACCTGAGCTGGTACCTGGACAACAACATCAAGCTGCTGCTCAACCGCAAGGTCGTGGAGATCGACCGGGTCAAGCGCCGGGTCATCGCCGAAGACGGCAGCGAAGCCGAATACGACCGCTTGCTGATCGCCACCGGCTCCACGCCGTTCATCCTGCCGATCCCCGGCAACACCCTGGACGGCGTGATCGGCTACCGCGACATCGCCGACACCCAGGCGATGATCAACACCGCCAAGACCCACAAGCACGCCGTGGTGATCGGCGGTGGCCTGCTCGGCCTGGAAGCCGCCAACGGCTTGAAGCTGCGCGGCATGGACGTGACCGTCGTGCATATCGGCGAATGGCTGCTGGAACGGCAACTGGACAAGACCAGCGGGCAACTGCTGCAAACCGCCCTGGAAAGCCGTGGCCTGAAATTTCGTCTCAGCGAGCAGACCCAGGCCCTGCACGACGCCGGCAATGGCCGGGTCGGCTCGGTCCAGTTCAAGAACGGCGACATTATCCCCGCCGACCTGGTGGTGATGGCCGCCGGCATTCGCCCCAACACCGAACTGGCGGAAAAAGCCGGCATCCCGTGCAATCGCGGGATCCTGGTCAACGACACCCTGCAGACCTATGACCCGCGTATCTACGCCATCGGCGAATGCGCCAGCCACCGCGGCACCGCCTACGGCCTGGTGGCGCCATTGTTCGAACAAGCCAAGGTCTGCGCCAACCACCTCGCCCAGTTGGGTTTCGCCACCTACAAGGGTTCGGTCACGTCGACCAAGTTGAAAGTCACCGGCATCGACCTGTTTTCCGCCGGCGACTTCATGGGCGGCGAAGGCACCGAGACCATCACCCTTTCCGACCCGATCGGCGGCGTCTACAAAAAACTGGTGATCAAGGATGACGTGCTGGTCGGTGCCTGCCTGTACGGCGATACGGCGGATGGCGGCTGGTATTTCCGCCAGATCCGTGAGAATCACGCCATCAGCGAGATCCGCGATCACCTCATGTTCGGGGAAAACGCACTTGGCGACGTAGGACACCAAGGCCAGGACAAAGCCATGAGCATGGCCGACACCGCCGAAGTCTGCGGCTGCAACGGCGTGTGCAAAGGCACCATCGTCAAGGCGATCCAGGAACACGGGCTGTTCAGCGTCGATGATGTGAAAAAGCACACCAAGGCCGCCAGTTCCTGCGGCTCTTGCGCCGGCCTGGTAGAGCAGATCCTGATCAATACCGTGGGCGGCGCGGCGGACGTCAAGCCGAAAAGCGAGAAAGCCATCTGCGGTTGCAGCGACCTCAACCATGGCCAGATCCGCCAGGCGATCCGTGACCAGCACCTGCTGACCATCGCCGGGACCATGAGCTACCTGAACTGGCGCACCCCGAATGGCTGCGCCACCTGCCGTCCGGCCCTGAACTACTACCTGATTTCCACCTGGCCCGGCGAAGCCCAGGACGATCCACAGTCGCGCCTGATCAACGAACGCGCCCACGCCAACATCCAGAAAGACGGCACCTATTCCGTGGTCCCGCGGATGTGGGGCGGCGTGACCAACCCGTCCGAACTGCGGCGCATTGCCGATGTGGCCGACAAGTACAACGTGCCCATGGTCAAGGTCACGGGCGGCCAGCGCATCGACTTGCTGGGAATCAAGAAGCAAGACCTGCCCGGCGTCTGGAAAGACCTCGACATGCCGTCCGGCCACGCCTACGGAAAATCCATCCGCACCGTGAAGACCTGCGTGGGCAGCGAGTTCTGCCGCTTCGGCACGCAGAACTCGACTCAGCTGGGGATCGAACTGGAGCACGACCTGTTCAACATGTGGTCGCCGCACAAGGTGAAGCTGGCGGTCTCCGGTTGCCCGCGCAACTGCTCGGAAGCGGGCATCAAGGATGTAGGAATCATCGGCGTCGATTCCGGCTGGGAGATGTACATCGGTGGCAACGGCGGGATCAAGACCGAGGTCGCCGAGTTCTTCGTCAAGCTCAAGACCGCCGAAGAAGTTCGCGAATACAACGGTGCCTTCCTGCAGCTCTACCGCGAGGAAGCCTTCTACCTCGAACGCACCGTGCACTACATGCAGCGGGTCGGCATGGAGCACATCAAGAAAGCCGTGCTGGAAGACCCGGAGCGGCGCAAGGCGCTTCACGAACGCCTGAAGTTTTCCCTGTCGCTGGAACAAGACCCTTGGAAACAGCGGCTGGAACAGCCCCAGCTGAAGAAAGAATTTGAAGTCATCCCCGTGAAAAACCTGGAGGTGCCGGCATGAATTGGCTGGATATCTGCGCGTTGGATGAAATCAACGCCCTGGGTTCACGCATCATCCATGGGCCGAAGGGCGATATCGCGATTTTTCGTACAAGCGACGATGAAGTTTTCGCACTCGATGACCGCTGCCCACACAAGGGCGGTCCACTGTCCCAGGGCCTGATCTACGGCAAGCGCGTGGCCTGCCCGCTGCATAACTGGCAGATCGACCTGGAAACCGGCCTGGCCCAAGCCCCGGACGTGGGTTGCGCCCATCACCACTCGGCCCGGGTCGAGAACGGCCGGGTCATGCTGGCCCTGCGGGAAGCAAGCTCATGAGCCGCCAGACCACCGCCTCGACCTGCTGTTATTGCGGGGTCGGTTGCGGCGTGCTGATCGAGCATGACGGCGAGCGCATCCTCGGCGTCAGCGGTGATCCCGCCCATCCGGCCAACTTCGGCAAATTGTGCAGCAAGGGCTCGACCTTGCACTTGACCGGCGACCTCGCCGCCCGCGCCCTGTATCCGGAACTGCGCCTGGGCAAAAACCTGGCCCGTGGACGCACCGACTGGGACAGCGCGCTGGACCATGCCGCGCATGTTTTCGCCGAGACCATCGCCGAGCATGGCCCGGACAGCGTGGCGTTCTACATCTCAGGCCAATTGCTGACCGAGGATTACTACGCCTTCAACAAACTCGCCCGGGCCTTGGTCGGCACCAACAACATCGACAGCAACTCTCGGCTGTGCATGTCTTCTGCCGTGGTGGGCTACAAACGCAGCCTCGGCGCTGATGCACCACCCTGCAGCTACGAAGACTTGGAACTGAGCGATTGCGTGATGATCGTCGGCAGTAACATGGCCTACGCCCATCCGATCCTGTTTCGTCGCCTCGAAGAAGCCAAATCCCGCCGTCCAGAGATGAAAATCATCGTCATCGACCCCCGGCGCACCGACACCTGCGACTTGGCAGACCTGCACCTGGCGATTCTGCCGGGCACCGATGTCGCGCTGTTCCATGGGATTTTGCATTTGTTGCTGTGGGAAGACTGGATCGACCGCAGCTTCATCAAGGCTCACACAGAAGGCCTCGCGGACCTGAAGAACCTGGTGCGCGACTACACGCCCAGCATGGTCGCCCAGCTCTGCGGCATCAGTGTCGAGCAACTGCACCAATGCGCCGAATGGGTCGGCACCTCCCCCAGTTTCCTGTCGCTGTGGTGCATGGGCCTGAACCAATCCACCGCCGGCAGTGCGAAAAACAGCGCGCTGATCAATCTGCACCTGGCCACCGGCCAGATCGGCCGGCCGGGTGCGGGACCGTTCTCGTTGACGGGCCAGCCCAACGCCATGGGCGGTCGGGAAACCGGCAGCCTGTCGAACCTGCTGCCGGGCCATCGCGAAGCCGCCAACCCGGAACATCGCGCTGAAGTGGCCGATTACTGGGGTGTCGACCAACTGCCCGCGACCACCGGTTTGAGCGCGATCGAACTGTTCGATCAGGTGCGCAGCGGCAAGATCAAGGCCCTGTGGATCGCCTGCACCAACCCGGCGCAGTCGATGCCAGACCAGGCCGCCGTACGCGAAGCCCTTCAAGCCTGCCCGTTCGTTGTGTTGCAAGAGGCCTTCCGCACCACCGAGACCGCCGCGTTTGCCGACCTGCTGCTGCCAGCGGCCAGCTGGGGCGAAAAAGAAGGTTCGGTGACCAACTCCGAACGGCGCATTTCCCACGTTCGCCGGGCAATCAACGCACCGGGAGAAGCGCGGCCGGACTGGGCGATCACGGTGGATTTCGCACAACGCCTGGAGAAACGTCTGCGCCCGGGGTCATCCAGCCTGTTCGCCTTCGACACTCCGGCCCAGTTGTTCGATGAATACAAGCAACTGACCCGTGGCCGCGACCTGGACCTGTCCGGGATCAGCCACGCGCTGATCGATCAACTCGGCCCCCAGCAATGGCCCTTCCGCGAAGGCGCCACAGTCGGCACCGCCCGTTTGTACGTGGATGGGATTTTTCCTACCGAAAGCGGCCGCGCCCGATTTGTCGCCGACCCTTATCGCGCCGCCAAGGAATTGCGTGAAGCCCGCTACCCGCTGACCCTGAACACCGGCCGCCTAAGGGATCAATGGCACGGCATGAGCCGCACCGGTACGGCTGCGCAGTTGTTTGGCCATGTGAACGAAGCGGTGCTCAGCCTGCACCCCGACGAGTTGATTCGCCATCGCCTGCAAGCCGGTGACCTGGTCAGCCTCAAGAGCCGTCGCGGCAGCCTGATCGTGGCCGTCGACAGCGACGAAAGCGTGCGCCCCGGGCAGGCTTTCTTGCCGATGCACTGGGGTGATCGGTTTCTCAAGGGAGGGGTGAATACCCTGACCCAGCCGGCGTTCGATCCACTGTCCAAACAGCCAGAGCTCAAGCACAGCGGCGTGCGCCTGGAAGCTGTAAACCTGCCCTGGCAACTTTTCGCCCTTGTCGAAGGCGATGTCCAACAACATTTGGAGACGTTGCGCCCACTGTGCGAGGCGTTTGCCTACGTCAGCCTTAGCCTGACCGGTCGCGAACGTCCGGCGTTGCTGATTCGCGCCGCCAGTGCCGTTGCACCCGAACCACAACTGCTCAAAGCCATCGACGAACAACTGGGGCTGATCGAAGGGCCGGTATTGGCCTACGACGATCCGCGTCGCGCCATCGGTAAACGAGTGCGGATCGAAAACGGTCGTATCACCGCCATACGCCTGGCGGGCGAAACCCTGGCTCGGCATTGGCTGCAGAACCTCTGGCTGGAAGGTCGCGCCGACGAGCAACTGCGGCGTTGGCTGCTGGCGCCTCTGAGCGCGCCGCCGGGCAACACCGGCGCCGCCGTGGGCAGCGGGAAGACGCTGTGCAACTGCATGAATGTCAGCCAGCGCGCAGTGTGCGCTGGCATCGAGCGCGGCCTGGATTTGCAGGGCCTGAAACAGGAACTGGGCTGCGGCACGCAGTGCGGTTCCTGCGTACCGGAAATCAAGCGTCTGCTGGTTGCCACCGCGCAACCGGTCGCCGCGATATCGTGAGGAAAACACTATGAACGCAAAAGTCTGGCTGGTCGGTGCGGGTCCCGGCGACCCCGAATTGCTGACCCTCAAAGCCATGCGCGCCTTGGGCGAAGCCGACGTGGTGTTGATCGATGACCTGGTCAACGACGCGGTGCTGGAGCACTGCCCCGATGCGCGCATCATCGCCGTGGGCAAGCGCGGCGGTTGCCGCTCGACCCCTCAGGCGTTCATTCACCGGTTGATGCTGCGTTATGCCCGCCAAGGCAAATGCGTGGTACGCCTCAAGGGCGGAGACCCATGCATTTTCGGCCGGGGCGGTGAAGAAGCGCAGTGGCTGCGCGAGCATGGTGTCGAGGTGGAACTGGTCAACGGCATCACCGCAGGACTTGCCGGGGCCACCCAGTGCGACATTCCCCTGACGTTGCGCGGCGTTGCGCGGGGCGTGACGTTGGTCACCGCCCACACCCAGGATGGCAGCGGCCTGAACTGGCAAGCCCTGGCACAAGGCGGAACCACCCTGGTGGTGTACATGGGCGTGGCAAAACTCAGTGAAATCCGTGAGCAATTGCTGGCCGGTGGCCTCGCGGCGGAGACGCCCGTGGCCATGATCGAAAACGCTTCCCTGCCCCATCAGCGTGACTGTCGCAGCAACCTGGCCTCGATGGAAATCGATGCCGGAGCGTTTCAACTCAAGAGCCCGGCGATCCTGGTGATTGGTGCGGTGGCCGCTGCTGCCGAATTGGCCGCCTCACCTTCTACCTTCGCGCAGGCTTCAATCCTCTAAAAGACAACCCCAAAACCTGTGGGAGCGAGCTTGCTCGCGATGGCTGTGTGTCAGTCAATGTATGTGTGACTGAACCACCGCTATCGCGAGCAAGCTCGCTCCCACAGTTGGATCTGCGTACGCCGGGGGAAATAAGTCGGCAGAATGGTCGCCTTCGCGAGCAGGCTCGCTCCCACCGGTTTTATGTTCCCTGTACAAATTCCAGGCAAAGAAAAACCCGGCCTAGGCCGGGTTTTTCCAAAGCTTCGGGCTAATTACTTAGCTTGGGCTTCAACCTGCGCTTCTACGCGACGGTTAACTGCACGACCAGCTTCAGTGGCGTTGTCAGCTACTGGGCGGGATTCGCCGTAGCCAACAGACTGAACGCGGGACGATTCAACACCGTACTGGTTGGTCAGAACTTGCTTGACGGCGTTTGCACGACGCTCAGACAGTTTCTGGTTGTAAGCGTCAGGACCGACGGAGTCAGTGTGACCTTCAACAGTGGTGCTGGTGGATGGGTACTGCTTCATGAAGTCAGCCAGGTTCTTGATGTCGCCGTAGCTGTTTGGCTTGACGACCGACTTGTCGAAGTCGAACTTGACGTCCAGCTCAACACGTACGACTTCAGCAACAGCTGGGCAGCCATCAGCGTCAACAGTTACGTTGGCTGGGGTGTCAGGGCACTTGTCGACGTTGTCGCACACGCCATCGTTGTCGCTGTCGGAGCAGACTTCAGCCGGAGCTGGAACTGGAGCAGCAGCTGGCTTGGAGCCGCCACCGAAGTTCACACCGATACCGACGCTAGGAGCCCACTCGGTGTCGCCCTGGTCGATGTTGTACTGAGCTTCAACGCCGGCACGGGCGTAGAAGTTCTCGGTGAAGTACAGCTTGGCGCCGCCACCGACGTTGGCGAAGGTGGAACGGTTACGACCGTTGTCACCGTTCTGACCGATGCTCTGGTCCGAGAAACCGGCAGAGACGTAAGGACGAACCATGTCACCTGGGTTGTTGAAGTGGTACAGGGCGTCCAGAGCAGTGTTGGCGCCCTTGATGTTACGACCGTCGTCGGAACGTGCGTTGTGCACTTCGTCGTAAGCCAGACGCAGTTCTACGTCGTCGGTCAGGAAGTAACCAACCGAACCGCCGAACAGGTTGCCGTTGTTCTTGAAGTTACGAGCGCTGTCGAATTGCTCTTTCTTGGCGAAGCCTTCGATTTCAACTGCGCCTTGGCCTTGTGCCAGAGCGCCGAACGAAGTGGCGGCAATAAGAGAACCAATGGCAAAGCCCAAGGTGTTTTTCAGTTTCATCCGTTAAATCCCCATCTGGTGATTGTGAAGCAGTCCCGCAAACCGGGGGACAACTCGGCGGCAAGTCTATCAGAACTTGCCTACACGTAAGAGATATTTGCGCCGAACTAAGTTTCGGCAATGCCCGCAAATTTCTCACGCAGCTTATCGAGCGCGCGCTTGTAACGCATTTTTGTCGCGCTCAAACCCATATGCATTATGTCTGCGATCTCTTGGAATTCCAGCTCTGCGACAAATCGTAGCACCAGGATTTCCCGATCGATCGGGTTCACATACACAAGCCAGCGATCGAGCCCACCCTTTTCCTCGGGCTTGGGCGCCTTTTCTTCAGACGCTTCCTCGAGGGGGTCCAGGCTCAACGCGTCCATCAAGCGACGCTTTCGCCGTTCCTTTCGATACTGCGTGATGCATTCGTTGTAGGTGATGCTATATAGCCACGTCTTGAACTTCGATTTCCCCTCGAAGTTCTTCAAGCCGTACAGCACCTTCAACATCACCTCCTGACAGACATCATCAGCATCGCGATCGTTCCCAAGGTACCGTGCACAAACGTTAAATAATGTTCTCTGGTAACGCCGCATCAGTTCTTCGTAAGCGCGTGTTACGTGGAACAGCTCCGTATGCGCGCGCGCGACCAACTCCTCATCAGAGAGATCACGGGGGTCGTAGCGCGTGGATAGCGATTGGGGTTTGTTCAAAACAAGTCGGGCCGACAGTCTAGGTCAATGTGCGCCGCAATCCGCCATGACAGGCATTTTGCGGCGGCATACATTAGCAGGATTTGCCGGGTTAGCGGCTACTCACATGCTGTTCCAGCAGGATCCGATTGGAAAGCGACACCAGCTCGCCCTCCTCGGTCAGCAATGTGGTTTTCACCGTGCCGATCTCTTCGATCTGGCCTTCGACCTCGCCAACACGCACTTGTTGCCCAACCTCATACAGCTCACGCACATAGATTCCCGCAAGAATCTGGCCGGCAATTTCCCGGCTTCCCAACCCCATTGCCAGCGCAACCGCCAGACCAACGGTAATCAAGACAATCACGATCACATGGTTGAGCAGGTCTGTCTTGACCTCCAACTGACTGATCGCGACCGAAATACTGATGATGATCACCAGGCCCTGGGCGATTCGCCCCACGCCGGCGGCGTAATCCAGACCGACGCCTTCGGCGGCGCCGCGTACCAACCCGTTGGCCAGTTGCGCCAGCAGCACGCCGACCAGCAGCACCAGCGCGGCACCGAAGACTTTCGGCAAATACAGCGCCAGCATGTCGAGGGTCGCCGAAACGCGCTCCAGACCAAGGGATTCAGCGGCGGAAACCAGGAATATAAGCAGCACGAACCAATAGACGATCTTGCCCACCAGCGTCGAGATTGGCACCTGGATGCCGCCACGGGACAAGAGCTTGGTCAGGCCGGTGCCGCCCATCAGGCGATCAAGACCCAATTTGGCAAGCAGTTTGGACAGCAGCGTGTCCAGCAGCTTGGCCACGACGAAGCCCAACAACAGCACCACCAGGGCGCCGAACAGATTGGGAATGAAATTAGCCACCTTGGTCCACAACGCGGTCATTGCCGTGACGAGGCTCTGGGTCCAGAGATCGAGTTCCATATTCAGTCAGCCTTATCAGCGGTGCGAGTAACAGGTTTGCGACGGGAAACCGGCGAGACGTGGGCCGACCCGTTGTTCAGGGCGATCATCAGCGCGGGCAGCCAACGGCCCAGCAGGCTGAACAGATCGCCGGCGCCGACCTGGCGGTTGGCGGTTTTGAGTACACGGCCCAGGCAGGCGTCATCGTCCCGGCTGGACGGCGAGGCCTTGAGCATATCGCGCAAAGACTGTTCAAACGGATCGTGCATACGCACCTCTCGTGATGTCTGTGGAAGACGCGATCAAATTTCGTCGGGTCACATGAAATCCCATCACACCCAACGCAAACGCCGGAACAACCACCATTGTCCCAGGGCCACGCAGACCATCAACAGGCAAGCGACCACAAAACCGTAGGGGCTCTGGGAAAACGGGATGCCGCCGACGTTGATGCCCAGCAGCCCGGTCAGAAAACTCATCGGCAGGAAAATCCCGGTGACGATGCCGAAGCGGTACATGGTGCGGTTCATGCGCACCGAAAGACGCCGGTCCTCGGCCTCCAGCACAAGCCCCACGCGCTCTCGGGTCAATTCCAGCTCTTCGAGGTAACGGGTCAGGCTGTTGTTCAACTCGTTCCAGTAATCGCCATCGTCCTCGACGAACCAAGGCAATTTGATCCGCGACATCTGTCCGAAAATGTCCCGCTGCGGCGCCAGGAATCGCTTCAGTCCGGCGGCCCTTCGACGGATGTGCAAGATGGCGTCATGCTCGGGGGTATACCGTTCGTCGGTGTCGAGTTTTTCTTCCTCGCCGTCGACGATGTCAGACAAGCACATCACCAGGTCCTGCACTTTGTTGGTCAGGTATTGCGCCATATAAAGGATGAGTTCCGACGCCGTCTTGGGGCCCTTGCCCTCGGCCAGCTCGGCCAACAGCTCATCGGTGGCGCGCAATGGCCGCAGCCGCAGGGAAATCACCCGCTGGGCAGCGGCGAAAATGCGCACCGAGACCATGTCTTCCGGCTCCGCGCCCGGGTTCAGGTTGATCCCCCTCAGAAACAGCAACAGTTCGGCGTTGGGCAGCGGCAACAGGCGTGGACGGGTGTTTTCCTCCAGCAGCAGATCGCAGTTGAACTCACTCAAGCCACTGGATTTGCGCAGCCACGTGTGGGTCTGCGGATGACTACGATCCCAATGCAGCCACAAGCTTTCGTGGGCCTGCAGCTGCAGATCGTCAAGTTCGGTCCGGGCTATCGAACGCGCGCCGCCTTTTCCATCCAGCACCAGGGCGTGCACCAGCCCCCATTGCGCGTTTTCTTCCTCGAACATCCTCATCCCTTATGGTCAAGACGCTTATTCAGGCATTTTCAGCGGGCTTGGCGAGACGATCACGCCATTGTTGTCCGCGTAGACATATTCGCCCGGACGAAACGTCACGCCAGCGAAGGTCACTGCCACGTTGAGCTCGCCAACGCCACGCCGATCAGTCTTCATCGGGTGGCTGGCCAGCGCCTGGACGCCAAGGTCGGTCTGGGCAATGACGTCGACGTCGCGGATGCAACCGTAGATCACCAGCCCTTCCCAGCCATTTTTCGCAGCCTTTTCAGCCAGCATGTCGCCCAGCAGCGCCCGGCGCAGGGAGCCGCCACCGTCGACCACCAATACTTTGCCCTTGCCGTCGAGTTCAACCTGCTCCTTGACCCGCGAGTTGTCCTCGAAGCATTTGATGGTCACGATTTCACCGCCAAAGGAATCGCGGCCACCGAAATTGCTGAACATCGGTTCCAGGACTTGCATCAGGTCCGGGTAGGCATCGCACAGGTCGGGCGTGAGGTAATGGTTCATCGAACAACTCCTGCTGGGCTTGAACGTCTGGTTGCATGAACAACCGTTTGTGACCGGAACAACGTAGCGCGTCATATCTTAGCCGCAAGCCGACCAGAGCGAAATGCCCCTGGCCAGAGCCTGGCGTCAGACCGCCTCGGCCAGCCTGGGCTGATCCGCCGGCAATGACGCCTGCTGGTCTTGCAGCCAGCGCGCCACCAGCGGCCAGACCTCCGCTTGCGCGGCCTTGCTGACGAGCATTTCGACATGGCCAAAATCACCCGTGAAGCCTTGTTCCCGCCCCAGGCAGACAAACTGCTTGTGCTCGGAACCGATCTGTTCGAACAGTTTGCGACAAGCCCAGGTGGGATCCTGGTGATCGCCGGCCGCACTCACCGCCATTACCGGCACCTGCACCTCGGCCAGGCCTGCCCACCAGTTCTTCTCGGCGTCGCCGAAACGCCCGAACAGGCCATACCAACGCATGCTCTCCAGGGCCAGGCCAATGGGCTCGTCCTCCGGGCCGCGCTTGAGCCTGGAACCGGACAATTGCGCGAAACGCTTGAGAATGAAGCGTCCGCTCCATTCCACCGGCGGGATTTTCAACGGCCAATAGGTGCGGCTGACCTGGGTGCCAAAAAATGCCGCCGACGCCACGGCGGGCTCGCCCAGGTAATGGCCGCCCAGGGCTGCCGCCAGGGTGATACCGCCCAGGGAATGGCCGATCCAGTGTGGCACTTGTCCACTTTGTTCGCGCACAAAGGCGCCGATCACCGGCAGGTCATACCGGGCGTAGTCGGCCACGCGGTTGTTGCGATAGCCCTGGTTGCGCTGGGACAAGCCATGGCCGCGCATCTCGGGGATCCAGACATCGAAGCCCAGGCGTGTCAGGTACGCCCCCAGGCCAAGGCCCTTGGGCGAGTACCAGAACCGCCGGTTGGAAAAACTGCCGTGCAACAGGATCACCGGGACACCACGGCTTTCGCCGGCATCGGCCATGCCCAGCCGGGTGACGGCCAGCTCGACGCTGTAGTCCGGGCTGTTGCCGGGCTTGAGGCGATAGACATCTTCGCTCAGATCACCGCGCCGCTCGGCGCTGATCAGGGCGACAGGAAATAGATTGCTGCTGCTTTGCATAATCTTCTTGCACAAAAAAGGGCGGCTTCCAGATGGAGCCCGCCCTACTTCAAATCAAAAGGGACTGGGGAGACGCACAGCCATAGAACTGTGGGAGCGAGCTTGCTCGCGATAGCGGAGTGTCAGTAGCATTAATTTTGCTGACCCACCCAATCGCGAGCAAGCTCGCTCCCACAGGGATTTCGCTTAACTGACTGGCATCAGCCTACCAAGCCCCTTCACTCGATCAGACCGCAGCCTGCCCCTCAGCCAGGAAGAACCAGGTTTCCAGCACGGAGTCCGGGTTCAACGAAACGCTTTCGATGCCCTGCTCCATCAGCCACTTGGCCAGGTCCGGGTGGTCCGAAGGGCCCTGGCCGCAGATGCCGATGTACTTGCCGGCCTTGTTGCAGGCGGCGATGGCATTTGCCAGCAGCTTCTTGACCGCCGGGTTACGCTCGTCGAACAGGTGCGCGATGATGCCGGAGTCGCGGTCCAGGCCCAGGGTCAGCTGGGTCAGGTCGTTCGAACCGATGGAGAAGCCATCGAAGAACTCGAGGAATTCCTCGGCCAGGATCGCGTTGGACGGCAGTTCGCACATCATGATCACGCGCAAGCCGTTCTCACCACGGGCCAGGCCGTTTTCCGCCAGCAGGTCGACCACCTGGCTCGCTTCGCCCAGGGTCCGCACGAACGGCACCATGATCTCGACGTTGCTCAGGCCCATCTCGTTGCGCACGCGCTTGAGGGCGCGGCATTCGAGCTCGAAGCAGTCGCGGAACGACTCACTGATGTAGCGCGAAGCACCACGGAAGCCCAGCATCGGGTTTTCTTCTTCCGGCTCGTAGAGCTTGCCGCCGATCAGGTTGGCGTATTCGTTGGACTTGAAGTCCGACAGGCGCACGATGACCTTTTTCGGCCAGAAGGCGGCCGCCAGGGTGCTGATGCCTTCCACCAGCTTCTCGACGTAGAAACCGACCGGATCGTCGTAGCCGGCAATGCGCTTGTCGACGCTGTCCTTGGTTTCCTGCGGCAGGCCGTCGTAGTTCAGCAGTGCCTTGGGGTGCACGCCGATCATACGGTTGATGATGAATTCCAGGCGGGCCAGGCCCACGCCGGCGTTCGGCAACTGCGCGAAGTCAAAGGCGCGGTCCGGGTTGCCGACGTTCATCATGATCTTGAACGGCAGCTCCGGCATGGCGTCCACGGAGTTTTTCTTGATGTCGAAGCCCAGCTCGCCTTCGAAGATGTAGCCGGTGTCGCCTTCGGCGCAGGAAACGGTCACGCCCTGGCCATCCTTGAGCAGCTCGGTGGCGTTGCCGCAACCGACCACGGCCGGGATGCCCAGCTCACGGGCGATGATCGCCGCGTGGCAGGTACGGCCGCCGCGGTTGGTGACGATGGCGCTGGCGCGCTTCATCACCGGTTCCCAGTCCGGGTCGGTCATGTCGGAGACCAGTACGTCGCCGGCCTGGACCTTGTCCATCTCCGAGACGTCCTTGATGATCCGCACCTTGCCGGCGCCGATGCGCTGGCCGATGGCGCGGCCTTCCACCAGCACGGTGCCGGTTTCCTTGAGCAGGTAGCGCTCCATGACGTTGGCCTGGGTGCGGCTCTTCACGGTTTCCGGACGGGCCTGCACGATGTACAGCTTGCCGTCGTCACCGTCCTTGGCCCACTCGATGTCCATCGGGCACTTGTAGTGCTTCTCGATGATCATCGCCTGCTTGGCCAGTTCGCTGACTTCGGCGTCGGTCAGGCAGAAACGCGCGCGATCGGCCTTGTCCACATCAACCGTCTTGACCGAGCGACCGGCCTTGGCTTCGTCGCCGTAGACCATCTTGATGGCCTTGCTGCCCAGGTTGCGGCGCAGGATGGCCGGGCGGCCGGCTTCCAGCGTGCCCTTGTGGACATAGAACTCGTCCGGGTTCACCGCGCCTTGTACGACGGTTTCACCCAAGCCGTAGGCGCCGGTGATGAACACCACGTCACGGAAGCCCGACTCGGTGTCGAGGGTGAACATCACGCCGGCAGTGCCGGTTTCGGAGCGGACCATGCGCTGCACGCCGGCGGACAGGGCGACCAGTTTGTGGTCGAAGCCCTGGTGCACGCGGTAGGAAATGGCACGGTCGTTGAAAAGGGAGGCGAAGACTTCCTTGGCGGCCCGGATGACGTTTTCCACGCCACGGATGTTCAGGAAGGTCTCCTGCTGGCCAGCGAAAGAGGCATCCGGCAGGTCTTCGGCGGTGGCCGAGGAGCGCACGGCGACGGCGATGTCGGGGTTGCCTTCGGACAGCTTGGCGAAAGCGGTGCGGATCTCGGCGTTCAGTTTCTCGGGGAATTCGGCTTCCATGATCCATTGGCGGATCTGGGCACCGGTCTTGGCGAGGGCATTGACGTCGTCGACGTCCAGGGCATCGAGCGCATCGTGGATCTGCTGGTTCAGGCCGCTCAGTTCCAGGAAATCACGATAAGCCTGGGCGGTCGTGGCGAAGCCACCTGGCACCGAGACGCCGGCGCCGGCGAGGTTACTGATCATCTCGCCCAGGGATGCGTTCTTGCCCCCCACATGCTCTACATCATGGACGCCGAGCTTATCGAGGGAAACTACGTACTCTACCAAGGTGATCTCTCCACTAACTGTGTTGGAAAAGCTCAAGGCACCGACGGCTCCAGGGGAGCGCTTGCCGGCGATATGGCCTGGACCTGGAAAATAAGTGAGAATGCGGGCCACGGGCGGCCGGCAAATCGCGCCTATCATATCCAAGAATCGTGACTAGCTCACTAGCTTAAGGCCCAAGGCGCAAATGAAACGATCTGCTTTCTTTATCTCCGACGGCACCGGCATCACGGCCGAAACGCTAGGCCAAAGCCTGTTGGCACAGTTCGAAAACATTACCTTCGCCAAATTCATACGCCCGTACATCGACAGCGTCGACAAGGCGCGGGCCATGGTACAGCAAATCAATAAAGCCGCCGAAACCGACGGTTTCCGGCCGATCATCTTCGACACCATCGTCAATCAAGACATCCGTGAGATTCTTGCAACGTCGAATGGTTTCATGATCGACATTTTTTCCACGTTCCTGGCGCCCCTGGAGCAGGAGCTGAGCGAGCATTCTTCCTACTCGGTCGGCAAGTCCCACTCCATTGGCCACAACTCCAACTACATGGAGCGGATCGAGGCAGTCAACTTCGCGCTGGACAACGACGACGGCGCCCGCACGCATTATTACGACAAGGCCGACCTGATCCTAGTGGGCGTGTCGCGGTGTGGTAAGACGCCGACGTGCCTGTATATGGCGATGCAATTCGGCATCCGCGCGGCCAACTATCCGCTGACCGAAGACGACATGGAGCGCCTGCAACTGCCCAGCGCCCTGCGCGCCCACCAGCACAAGCTGTTCGGCCTGACCATCGACCCGGACCGCCTCACCGCGATCCGCAACGAGCGCAAGCCCAACAGCCGTTACTCAAGCTACGCCCAGTGTGAGTTCGAAGTGCGCGAAGTGGAAAACCTGTTCCGGCGGGAGAATATTCCCCATATCAACTCCACGCATTTTTCCGTGGAAGAGATTTCGGCGAAGATCCTGGTGGAGAAAGGGGTGGAGCGCAGGTTCAAATAAACCCGCGACACTACAAAACCCTGTGGGAGCGAGCTTGCTCGCGATTGCGGTTCGCCAGCAGCATTAGTGTTGGCAGAAACTCCGCTATCGCGAGCAAGCTCGCTCCCACAGGTGAGTCTTTCACAGGGAATCGGTGGTGTTCTTGAATCAGCGCTTCAACCGCTTGACCAGCGCCTGCCCCACCTCCAGCGCCGACGCCGGGTTCTGGCCGGTGATCAACTCCCGATCCATGACCACATGGGACGTCCACGGCGACGTATTGCTGCTGTATTGGCCGCCCGCCTGTTGCAGCGCGGTCTGGGGATAGAATTTCATTGCCCCGCCGCCCAGCAGTCCCTTGGCCAATTCCTCTTCCTGATTACTGATCACCGTCATCTTGTACCCGGCGTAGATCCAGCCGGACTGAGCCGAAGCCTGGCCCTTGGTGGCCAGCTGGCCGACGAAGCCGTTGGCATCGGGTAGCGTCGACAACAAGGCTATCGGCCCGTGGCAGACCAACGCGGTGGTTTTGCCTTTCTCATGGAAATGCGTCAAGACCCGGCCCAGCGGGGCGCTGGCGAGCAAATCCTGCATTGGCGCGTGCCCTCCGGGAATGTACAGCGCATCGAACCGATCCAGGCCCATTTGTTCGGCACGGGTCAGGCTGATCACCGGTGACTCCTCGGGCGAGGTGATTTTTAGCTGGGCCAGCAACGCCTGGTAGCGCTCAAGCTCCGCCGCATCGTTATTGAAATACATCTTGTCCACCGAGGAGCGGTCCAGGGTCGGCGCCTTGCCCCCGGGCGTGGCAAAGGTCACGCGGTGGCCGGCATCCAGCAATAGTTTCACTGGCTGGAGCAACTCGTTGAGGTAGAACCCGGTGGAGAAGACCTGGCCATTTTTCAGATCCAGATGATCGGCGTCCGACAGAACTACGAGCACGTTGTCGGCATAGGCCGCGCCACTGATGCCTGCCAGAACGACAGAGGCTGCCAAGGTAGTGAGCTTTTTCATGATGACTCCGCTTCGATAAAAGTTGTACTCACTGTATTGATGCGCCTGCCGGCGACAAACTGACCGCAAGGAACATCACTTGGCCTCTGGAGGCAACAATGGCCCGTCGATTCGATTACCTGGCCGATGTGGAAGCCTTCGTCACCGTCGTGGAAAAAGGCACCCTCAGCGCTGGCGCCGTAGCGCTCGGGACCACGCCATCGGTCCTGAGCCGCGCCATCTCGCGCCTCGAAGCCCGGCTCGGGGTGCAACTGTTGCGCCGCACCACCCGGCGGCTGAACCTGACCGATGCGGGGACGTTGTACCTGGAACAGTCGCGCTCGGCCTTTGCCCTGATTGACGATGCTGAGCGGCGGATCCAGGGCCAGGACGGCGTGTTGACTGGTCGCGTGCGCCTGAGCGTGCCCACCACCTATGGTCATTACCGCCTACCGGCGCTGCTGTCGCGTTTCGTCCAGGCGTGCCCGCAGGTACGAGTCGAGCTGAGCATCACCAACCGCAATGTCGACCTGGTGGCCGAAGGGTATGACCTGGCGATTCGCCTCGGTCCGTTGCCGGACAGCGGATTGGTTGGCCGCAAACTGGAAGACGCCCGCCTCTGCCTGGTGGCCGCGCCGCGCTACCTGGAGCGCGCCGGGACGCCCCTGCGCATCGATGAACTGGCCGCCCACGCCTGCCTGCCCTTCGTGATGCCCAGCAGCGGACGCATCGCGCCGTGGCTGTTTCGCGAAAACCAGGAAGACCGGGAATGGTTGCCGACGGGCAATGTGCAGGTGTCCGATGATGTGCTGGGCATTGTTTCCCTGGCACAGGCTGGATTGGGGGTCTGCCAGACCTATGAATTCATCGTCCGGGAACGAGTCGAGCGAGGGGAACTGGTGGAATTGCTGGAGGACTTTGGCGGGCGCAGCCGACCGTTTTCCATCATCTACCCACCCCACCGACAGTTGCCTGCGGCGGCACGGGCGTTGATTGATTTCCTGGCGGAACAATAGGTGGTAAACGCCACCCCCTGTGGGAGCGAGCTTGCTCGCGA
>NZ_JAOSHO010000280.1 GCF_025917275.1 Pseudomonas agronomica
GCGAGCAAGCCCGCTCCCACAGGGGAAACGCGTTTGACCTGAAACCAAATCGGCTGTAGGGCCGCCTCGCGAGCAAGCTTTGCTCCCACAGGTCAGTGACCGCAGCAACGGATATACACACAAAACGAATTACCACCGGTCGCCATAAAAATAAATATCAAACTCCGCAACCCGCCCTCCGTGCATACCACTGACCTTCAAAAAACCCATCCCAACGCTGTAATTCCACGCCCCACAAAAACCACCCTAATACCACTTTAACAACATCCGAATAAATACCCAGAAAACGCGGGCCAACCCCAGAAAAGCAGCGTTGACATGGTATTCAAGTGGTATTAGCTTCCACCCCACTCACCGAGCGAAAATTCCTACAACCGCATCGGACACACCGCACATGAACGACATCCTGGCCCTGCGCCCCGACGACACCCAACCCACCCCGCTCTACCTACAACTGGCCCGCAACCTCGAAGCGGCCATCCACGCCGGCCAGTGGAAAGCCGAGCAAGCGATGCCGTCCGAACGCAGCCTGAGCGAGCAACTGGGCATTTCCCGGGTCACCGCCCGCAAGGCGCTGGAAGTGCTGTTCGAGCAAGGCCTGATCCGCCGCAACCAAGGCTCCGGAACCTTCATCACCCCGCGCCTGGAACAACCGCTCTCGCGCCTCAGTGGCTTCAGCGAAATGCTCCGGCTCAAAGGCTTCGTCCCCGGCTCCCAATGGCTGGAACGCGAAATCACCCCGCCGACCCACGAAGAACTGATCCGCCTGGGCCTGTCGCCCACTGACAAAGTCGCCCGCCTCAAACGGCTGCGCAAGGCCGACGACACGGTCATGGCAATCGAGATGAGCACCCTGCCGGCGTCGATCATTCCCAAGCCGCAGGCGGTGGGCGATTCGCTTTATGAATTTCTCGATGGCATCGGCAAACCGGTTGTCCGAGCCTTGCAACACATCCAGGCCATCAACGCCTCGGACGAATTCGCCGCCCTGGTGGGCATCGCTCCCGGCACCGCGATGTTGCTGATGACGCGGGTCGGCTACCTGGAAGACAACACGCCCATCGAAGTCACCGACACCTATTGCCGCAACGACTACTACGACTTTGTGGCAGAACTACGGCGCTAGACGCCCCGGGAATTCCAATGTCCGAAGACAACATCCTCACCGCCAACGGCTGGATACGCGGCCGCCTGATCCATGAACACGGCAAGGTCGTGTCCGTCGAAGGCCAGCCCTGCGACCCGACGAGCAACGACCTGCCCTACCTGCTGCCCGGTTTCATCGACTTGCATGTGCACGGCGGTGGCGGCAAGGACATCATGGAGGGCGCCCCAGCCTTCAAAACCATTGCCCGCACCCACGTGCGCTTTGGCACCACGTCGTTGCTCGCCACCACCATGACGGCGCCAAGCGAAGAAATCGCCAGCGTCCTCAAGGCCCTCGGTGAGTTCTGCGAACAGCGGCCCAGCGGCAGCGCACGTGTCCTCGGCGTGCACTTGGAAGGCCCTTACATCAATCCCGGCAAACTCGGCGCCCAACCGAATTTCGCCCACACCGCGTTGATGGCCGAGGTGGAAACGTACCTGGCCCTGGCGCCGATCCGGGTGATTACCATCGCACCGGAAATCGCCGGCCACGATGCCTTGATCCGTGCCCTCAGCGCTCGCGGCGTGCGCATGCAGATCGGCCATACCCTCGGCAGCTACGAAGAAGGCGTCGCTGCACTGGCCGCCGGGGCCAGCAGCTTTACCCATTTGTACAACGCCATGAGCCCGCTGCATCACCGCGAACCGGGCATCGTCGGCGCGGCGCTGGCCCATGCGCAATATGCCGAGCTGATCCCGGACCTGCTGCACGTGCACCCCGGCGCCATGCGCGTGGCGTTGCGTTCGATCCCTTGCCTGTATTGCGTCACCGACTCCACCGCCGCCGCCGGCATGCCCGACGGCGAATACAAGCTGGGCAGCCACACCGTGACCAAATGCCTGGGCGGCGTGCGCCTGGCCGACGGCACCTTGGCCGGCAGCACCCTGACGATGGACCAGGCCCTGCGCAACCTGGTGAAGATCGGCCTGCCCCTCGACGACGCCTCCCGACGCCTGTCGCAATTCCCCGCCGACTACCTCGGCCTGCCCGAGCGCGGACGCCTGCATCCCGGCGCCTGGGCCGACTGCGTGCGGCTTGACCGTGCCCTGAACCTGATCGACGTAATGGTCGAAGGAGAAGCCGTTGACTTCCAAAATGCTTGAAGAGGCCCTCGCCTCAGCCGAAGCCGTTGAGCGTCAATTGCAGCGACTGGATCCGACGCTGGCGGAAATTGCCGGACGCTTGCGTCGTCAACCGCCGCAAGTGGCGATGACCGTGGCTCGGGGCAGTTCCGACCACGCCGCCAGTTATTTCGCCTACCTGACCATGCAGCAGTTGGGCTTGCCGGTGGCATCGCTGCCGATGTCGGTGGTGACCCTGCAACAGGCGCCGCTGAAGGTCAGCGGCCAGGTGGCGTTCGCGTTCTCGCAGTCGGGGCAGAGCCCGGACCTGGTCAACAGCCTGCGCCTGTTGCGCAAGCGTGGCGCGTTGAGCGTGGCGATGGTCAACGCAGAGGATTCTCCGCTGGAGGCGGCCTGCGAATTCAGCGTGCCGTTGTGCGCCGGCATCGAGAGCAGTGTTGCCGCGACCAAGAGTTTCATTGCCACCCTCAGCGCCAGTGCGCGGTTGGTGGCCCACTGGAAAGATGATGCCGAGTTGCTCGAAGCCGGCCATGCGCTGCCCGAGGGCTTGCGCGACGCCGCGAGCCAGGATTGGAGCGCTGCCGTCGAAGCGCTGCGTGACTGCCAACGGCTCATGGTAATCGGACGTGGCGCCGGGTTCGCCATCGCCCAGGAAGCGGCGCTCAAATTCAAGGAAACCTCGGCGATCCAGGCCGAAGCCTTCAGCAGCGCCGAAGTCCGTCACGGGCCGATGGCCCTGATCGACGAAAACTACCCGCTGCTGGTTTTTGCTCCGCGCGGTGCCGAGCAGGCTGGCGTGTTGAGCCTGGCCGCCGACATGCGCGAGCGCGGCGCCCGAGTGCTGCTGGCCGCCCCCGATGACATCGCCGAGCGCGACTTGACGCTGAGTCGTGCCGCGCATCCGGCTCTGGACCCGATCCTGGCGATCCAGAGCTTTTACGGCATGGCCGCCCGACTGGCCGTGGCCCGAGGCCTGGACCCGGATCAGCCACGGCACTTGAGCAAGGTCACCCGGACCCACTGAACCGCCAGCGTTCTTTTCATGCAAGGCCAATGATCCCAGAGAGAGCGAGCCCATGCCCAACAACAATAAAGAGCTGATCCTCAGCGCCCCGCTCAGCGGTCCGGTGCTCACCCTCGCCAACGTGCCGGACGCGGTGTTCGCCAGCGGTGCGATGGGCGATGGGATCGCCATCGATCCATTGAACGATACCCTCTACGCCCCCTGCGACGGCGAGGTGATCCACGTCGCTCGTACCGGCCACGCCGTAACACTGCGGGCCGACAACGGCGCCGAATTGCTGTTGCATTTGGGACTGGACACCGTCGAGTTGCAGGGCGACGGCTTTTCCATACTGGTCAAGGAGGGCGCACGGGTCAGCAACGGCCAGGCGCTGCTGCGCTATGACCTGGACAAAGTGGCCCAGCGCTGCAAAAGCCTGGTCAGCCTGTTGATCATCACCAACGGCGAACACTTCCAGGCACGGCCGATCACCCTTAAAGGCGTCAAGGTCGGCGAACCGTTGCTGCACATCGTCAGCAAGACGCCGAATGAAACACGTGACGATGAGTTGGACATCGGCATCGAAGTGTCCGGCCAGATCCGCATCGCCCATCGCGGCGGCTTGCACGCCCGACCCGCTGCCCTGGTTCGCCAGACCGCGCAGGGGTTCAAGAGTCGTTCGCAGCTGCACTTTGGCGGTCGGTCGGCGTCCTGCGACAGCGTCATGGGCATGATGGGCCTGGCGATCAACGAACAGGCCGAAGTGCATGTCAGCTGTCGCGGCAGCGATGCCGAAGCGGCGTTGCGAGCGCTGTTGACCACTCTCTCCACGGCCCTCGCCGAAGAAACCCATGCCCAGGCGCCACAGGCCAAGACGCCCGACCGTACCGCCGAAGACGGTGTGCTGCACGGCGTCTGTACCGCGCCCGGACTGGTCAGCGGGCCGCTGGTCCGGCTGGACGGCATTCAATTGCCCGAGGATGCCGGTGGACATGACGTCGAAGAACAACGGCAACGACTGCGCCATGCCCTGGCGCACGTCAGCCGCGATATTCAACAGACGCTGGAGAACGCCAAGGCCCGGCGCCATGTCGACGAGCAGGCCATTTTCAGCGCCCACCTGGCGTTGCTGGAAGACCCGGTCCTGCTGGACGCCGCCGAGCTCGCCATCGATCAGGGCCACGCCGCGCCCCACGCTTGGAGCCAATCCATCGACAGACAGTGCCAGGTGCTGCGGCAATTGGGCAACGCACTGCTGGCCGAGCGCGCCAATGATCTGCACGACTTGCGCCAGCGGGTCCTGCGGGTGTTGCTGGGTGAAGCCTGGAAGTTCGACGTACCGGCGGGCGCGATTGTCGCCACGCGAGAGCTGACCCCATCGGAACTGTTGCAACTCAGCGCCCAAGGCGTGTCCGGCGTGTGCATGGCCGAGGGCGGCGCGACCTCCCACGTGGCGATTCTGGCCCGGGGCAAAGGCTTGCCCTGCCTGGTGGCGTTGGGCGAGACCTTGCTCGCACAAGCACCGGGCCAATCGGTGGTGCTGGACGCAGACGGCGGCCGCCTCGAACTCACGCCAAGCGCCGAACGCCTGGTGCAAGTGCAGCAAATACACAGTCAACGCGCCGCCTTGCGCGCCCAGCAACAGACCCTCGCCCATACGCCGGCGCGAACGGTTGATGGAATAGAGATTGAAGTCGCCGCCAACGTTGCCTCCAGCGTCGAAGCGGGCGAGGCCTTCGCCAACGGTGCCGATGGCATCGGCTTGCTGCGTACCGAATTCCTTTTCGTCGACCGCCACACCGCCCCCGACGAAGAAGAGCAACGCCACGCTTATCAAGCGGTGCTCGATGCCATGGGCGACAGGCCGGTGATCATCCGCACCATCGACGTCGGCGGCGACAAGCAATTGGACTACCTGCCACTGCCGGCAGAAGCCAACCCGGTGCTCGGCCTGCGGGGCATTCGCCTGGCCCAGGCGCGGCCGGAGCTGCTGGACCAGCAACTGCGGGCGCTGCTGCAGACCCGTCCATTGCGGCGCTGCCGAATTCTGTTGCCGATGATCACCGAGGTCAGCGAGTGGCTGCACATCCGCCAGCGCCTCGATGCCTTGGCCGCCGAACTCGGCCTGGACGAACGCCCACAGCTTGGGGTGATGATCGAAGTGCCAGCCGCCGCATTGCTCGCCGAACAGCTGGCTGAACACGCGGACTTCCTCTCCATCGGCACCAACGACCTGTCCCAGTACACCCTCGCCATGGACCGCGACCACGCTGGCCTCGCCGCCCGGGTCGATGCCTTGCACCCGGCGCTGTTGCGGCTGATCGCCCAGACCTGCGTCGGCGCCGCCAAGCATGGGCGTTGGGTCGGGGTGTGCGGGGCCCTGGCCTCCGATCCCCTGGCAACGCCGGTGCTGATCGGGCTGGGCGTCCGGGAGCTGTCGGTCAGCCCGCCGCAGGTCGGCGAGATCAAGGACCGCGTGCGCCGCCTCGATGCCGCCCAGTGCCGGCGCATCAGCACCGACTTGCTGAACCTGGCCAGCGCCGCCGCCGTGCGCCAGGCCTGTCATCAACATTGGCCCCTGGGCTGAAGCCCGTCGAAGAACAATAAAAGGAGAGACGCCATGTACCAGCATTTCATCGAAGGGCTGCAACGCCTCGGCCGGGCGCTGATGCTGCCGATCGCGATCCTGCCGATCGCCGGCCTGCTCCTGCGCCTGGGTGACACGGACCTGTTGAATATCGCGATCATCCACGACGCTGGCGAAGCGATTTTTGCCAACCTGCCGATGATCTTCGCCATCGGCATCGCGGTGGGGTTCGCGCGGGACAACAACGGCACCGCCGGACTGGCCGGGGCCATCGGCTACCTGGTCATGATCGCGACGCTGAAGGTGCTCGACGCAACCATCAACATGGGCATGCTCGCCGGGATCATCAGTGGCCTGTTGGCCGGCGCGCTGTACAACCGCTTCAAGGACATCAAGCTGCCGGAGTACCTGGCGTTCTTTGGCGGCCGGCGCTTCGTGGTGATCGTCACCGGTTTCAGCGCCGTCGGCCTTGGCCTGGTGTTCGGCCTGATCTGGCCGCCGGTCCAGCACGGCATCAACAGTTTCGGCGAGTTGCTGATGGCCAGCGGCAGCTTCGGCGCGTTCGTCTTCGGTGTATTCAATCGATTGCTGATCGTCACCGGCCTGCACCACATCCTCAACAACATGGCCTGGTTCATCTTCGGCAGCTTCACCGACCCCGCCACCGGCGCGGTGGTGACCGGTGACCTGACCCGTTATTTCGCCGGCGACCCCAAGGGCGGCCAGTTCATGACCGGCATGTTCCCGGTGATGCTTTTCGGCCTGCCCGCCGCGTGCCTGGCGATGTACCGAAACGCCTTGCCCCAGCGGCGCAAG
>NZ_JAOSHO010000281.1 GCF_025917275.1 Pseudomonas agronomica
CGGCACGCTGGAACAACGTCTGGTCGCCCGTCAGGCAATCGTAGATCAGGGTTTCGTAACCCGTTGACGGCTGCATTTCGAAGAAATCCTTATAGGCAAAACCCAATTCAATATTGGCCATGTCGAGGGCCGGCCCGGGCCGCTTGGCCAGCAGGTCGAACCACATGCCTTCGTTGGGCTGGATCTGGATTCTCAGGTACGTAGGTTGCAATTCGTCGACTTCGGTGTCGCGAAACTGCGCGTAAGGCGCCGGTTTGAAGCAGATGACGATTTCCGTGTCGCGCACGCTCATGCGCTTGCCGGTGCGCAGGTAGAACGGCACGCCGACCCACCGCCAGTTATCGATCATGACCTTGAGGGCGACGTAGGTTTCGGTGCTGCTGTCGGCTGCGACGTTGGTCTCCTCGCGGTAACCTTTGACCGCGTTGCCGCCGACTTCCCCCGCCGTGTACTGGCCACGAACCGAATTGGCGCGGGCCTGCTCCACCGACCAGGGGCGGATCGCCCCGACCACCTTGGCCTTCTCGCCACGCACTGCGTCAGCGCCGAACGCCGCGGGAGGCTCCATCGCCACCATCGCCAGCAGTTGGAACAAGTGGTTGGGCACCATGTCCCGCAGGGCGCCGGTGTGCTCATAAAAACTGCCACGGGTTTCCACGCCAACGGTTTCAGCGGCGGTAATCTGCACGTGATCGATGTAGTGATTGTTCCAGAACGCCTCGAACAGGCTGTTGGAGAAACGGCTGACCAGAATGTTCTGCACCGTCTCCTTGCCCAGGTAATGGTCGATCCGATAGATCTGTTTCTCGCTCATGACTTTGAGCAGGCAGGCATTGAGCGCCTCGGCGGTTTGCAGGTCGGAGCCGAACGGCTTCTCGATCACCACGCGGCGGAAGGCGTCATCCTGCTCCTGAAGCAGCCCGGCCGCGCCACGTTTTTTCAGTGAAGTGGTTCGCCGCCAGCGCCTGGTAGGTACTGTCATCGAGAAAATCACCCTGGACGTAACCGATGCCCTGGGCCAACTTGGCCCACAGCGCGGGGTCGAGCGCGCGATCAGGATCGCCGCCCTTGCCCTGCGCCTCGTTGCGGATGAAATCCTCGAGTTTTTTCGCAAAATCCACATCGCTGATGGCGTTGTGGTCGACACCGATGATCTGCAGGCCATCGCCCAGCAGCCCGTCACGACTGAGGTGGTAAAGCGCCGGCATGAGCAAGCGCTTGACCAGATCCCCATGGGCACCGAACAGGAACAGTGTGGTCGGTGGCGCGGGTTCTGCCTTGGATTTCCTGCCGATCGAAGTCATTTTTTCGGCGTCTCCACGTGGCCACCGAAGCCGAAGCGCATCGCCGACAACATCTTGTCACCATACGTGGCCTGCTGACGGGAGCGGAAACGCGCGAACAGCGAACTGGACAGCACTGGCACCGGCACCGCTTGTTCGATGGCTGCCTCGATCGTCCAGCGCCCTTCCCCGCTGTCGGCGACTTCGCCGGAGAAACCATCCAGCTTCGGATCGCTGGCCAGCGCATCGGCGGTCAGGTCCAGCAGCCAGGACGAAACCACGCTGCCACGCCGCCAGACTTCGGCGATATCGGCTACGTTCAGGTCGAAACGCTGCTCGGGCGGCAGGCTTTCGCTGGCCTTGGTCTTGAGGATGTCGAAGCCCTCGGCGAAGGCCTGCATCATGCCGTATTCGATACCGTTATGGATCATCTTCACAAAATGCCCGGCACCCGCCGGACCGGCATGGATGTATCCGCGTTCGGCGCGATCGTCATCGGACTTGCGGTCGCGGGTGCGTGGGATATCGCCCATGCCCGGCGCCAGGCTGGCGAACAACGGGTCCAGGCGACGGACCACCTCGGCGTCCCCGCCGATCATCATGCAGTAGCCGCGCTCAAGGCCCCAGACGCCGCCGGAGGTGCCGACATCAAGGTAGGTCAGGCCTTTTTCCGACAGCGCCTGGGCACGACGGATGTCGTCCTTGTAATACGTATTGCCGCCATCGATGATCACATCGCCCGGCTCGAGCAGCGCGCTCAACGCGTTGATGGTGTCTTCCGTAGGCGCGCCGGCAGGCAGCATGACCCAGACGGCCCGTGGCTTCTCCAGGCCGGCGACCAACGCCGGCAGGTCCGCGACGCCCGTTGCGCCTTCCTGGCTCAGGTTTTCGACGAAAGCGGCATTGCGGTCATACACGACGGTGGTGTGCCCATTGAGCATCAGGCGCCGCGCAATATTGCCGCCCATGCGGCCCAGTCCAATGATCCCGAGTTGCATGTGCTGATGCTCCCTACTACAAATAAAGGTGTGTCAAAGGTTTAGCTCAAGTGACTTGTGGAGGTTAGTCCAGAGCATTGCAGCATAGTTTCCGGGTAAATCGCCCGATCACAAAGGATTACGTTCAAAAACCAGCCGAAGACACGACGACCATGAAAAATAAAAAAGTTCCATTCACGAGCAAAAGTATTCAGAATCGGCGCCGATAAAGAGGTGTCGACCAAAAAAACTGGCGACATCTCTCTAGTTGATGTACGCCATTTGCGAGGTGAGCAATGGGCCCAGTCGTTACCGCACGTCCTCCCCAAACCCTTTACGTGACCATTCGTCGCGACGAATTACGCCTGCTGAAAGAAGAGCGTGATCTGCTGCTTGATGAAGTGACGCAGTTGCGCTTGCAGTTGCAACACGCACAGCTTCCTTACCAGGGCCAGGCTTTGGCTCGCTGAACCTGTCCCCAGGCAAGGCACTCGAGGTGACACCGGGCAAGCCGGTGTCACTTTAAAAAACACCACCCACCTTTCGTTACGAGAGAGCGCTCTCCCACTCGGCCCCCTGTAGGAGCTGCCGAGCGAAGCGAGGCTGCGATCTTTTTCCAAACACCTGAATCCCAAGCGAAAATCAAAGATCGCAGGCTCCGCCAGCTCCTACACAGCCCAGCGGGAGCAAGCTTCCTCGCCACAAGCCGTTCGTAACCAAAAAACTCACAAAGTTTTCACACCTTCCCCCTGATACTCCCGCGCACTGAATTGTTTCGATGAATGCCCGCGAGCACCAATCCGGCGCCAGCAGCTTCATCGGTAAAGGCTGGAGCGCTTGATGAGTGTGTTCAAACGCAGCAAAACGACTGCGAAAGGTTTCGACTGGGCCGGGCTCGGCTGGCTGTTTCTATTCTTCTGGTACTTTTCCGGAATCACCCAATTACTCATCCTGCTGAGCGATACCTCCGGTTTTACCGGGTTTCGCCAAGCCTTCGTGATGAGTGCCCTGTGGCTGGCGCCCATGCTGCTCTTTCCGGCCCGCACGCGCTTGCTCGCCGCAGTGATCGGTTTCGTGCTGTGGGCATGCTCCATGGCCAGCCTGGGCTACTTCTTCATTTACCAGCAGGAATTCTCCCAAAGCGTCATCTTCATCATGTTCGAATCGAACGTGGCCGAAGCGGGCGAATACATGACCCAGTACTTTGCCTGGTGGATGGTGCCGGCGTTCCTCGCCCACACGCTGGTGGGCTATTTCCTCTGGACCCGGCTGCGCCCGGTTTATCTGCCGCAAGGCCAGGCAGTGGTCGCCGCCGCCGTGATCGTGGTCGCCGTGGTGGGTTACCCATTGATCAAGCAAACCCAGCGCACCGGCACCCTCGCCGGCGGCCTGGAGAAATTCGAAGATCGCATCGAGCCGGCCGTTCCGTGGCAGATGGTGGTGGCGTACCGTCGTTACACTGAGCAGTTGGAGAACATGCAAGGCATGCTTCACAGCGCCAGCACCATCGCACCCCTGAGCAACCTCAAGGACACCATGGCCAACCAGCCCGCAACGCTGGTGCTGGTGATTGGTGAGTCCACCAACCGCCAGCGGATGAGCCTCTACGGCTACCCGAGGGAAACCACGCCGGAACTGGACAAGCTCAAGGACCAGCTCGCGGTGTTCGACAATGTCATCACCCCGCGCCCCTACACCATCGAAGCGCTGCAACAGGTGTTGACGTTCGCCGATGAGGAAAACCCGGACCTCTACCTCAGCACGCCGTCGTTGGTGAGCATGATGAAGCAGGCCGGCTACAAGACCTTCTGGATCACCAACCAGCAAACCATGACCAAGCGCAACACCATGCTCACGACCTTCTCACAGCAGGCCGACGAGCAGGTGTACCTGAACAACAACCGCAACCAGAATGCCGCCCAGTACGATGGCGATGTGATCGAGCCGTTCAACAAGGCACTGACCGATACCGCGCCGCGCAAGCTGATCGTGGTGCACCTGCTCGGCACGCACATGAGCTATCAGTACCGTTATCCGCCGACCTTCGACAAGTTCACTGACCGCCAAGGCGTACCGGCAGGCGTGCGTGACGACCAGGTCCCGACCTACAACAGCTACGATAACGCGGTGCTGTACAACGACTTCGTGGTGTCCAGCCTCATCAAGGACTACGCCAAGACCGATCCCAACGGTTTCCTGCTGTACCTGTCGGATCACGGCGAAGACGTATTCGATTCGCCGGGGCATGAGACCCTGGGGCGCAACGAGGGCAAGCCGACCGCGCCGATGTACACCATTCCATTCATGGCCTGGGCCTCGCCGAAATGGCGCGAAACCCATGACTGGAACCTCGCCGGCGACCTGACGCGCCCTTACAGCAGCTCGCACTTGATCCACACCTGGGCGGACATGGCCGGCTTGAGCTTCGACGAACTGGACCGCAGCAAAAGCCTGATCAGCAATGCCTTCACGGCCAGGCCACTGTTGATCGGCGACCCGTATCAAAGCCAGCACAAGGCATTGATCGACTTCAGCCTCATGAAACCCAAGGGGCCGGCGGGACAGGTCGTGCAGAAGTAATCAGAGCCGGATTGAAGCCCGCTGTTACAGGGGCTTGATCCAGAACTGCATGATGCCGTGGGCCGGGTCGAACATGCCGGCAGCAAATCCGAACTTGGCGTAACTGGCCTGGGCCACGGCATTGCCTTCCAGCACCTCCAGTGTGATCTTGCAGCACCCGCGCTGGCGTGCGATGTCCTCGACCTTCTGCAGCATTTTCTGACTCAAGCCCAGCCCGCGAAACGCCGGCATCACGGCAACGTCATGGACGTTCACCAAAGGGCGGCAGGCAAAGGTCGAAAAGCCTTCGAAGCAGTTGACCAATCCCGCCGGTTCGCCATTGACGAACGCCAGCACGCTGAAGGCATGGGCGCGCTTGGCCAGCTCTTCAGGCAGATGTGCAAGTACCTCGGCCGGCAGCGAATGCCCTCCTCCCATCGGATCTTCGGCGTAGCCATTGAGTACGTGGCAGATCGCTTCCGCATGGACGGGATTGGTGTAGCTGGCTTGCAGTACAAGGATGTCCTTGGCTTCTTCCATGATTCTTCCATCTCGTTTCGATAAGGCCGGCGGCTTGGTCGCCGGCAGGGTTCAGGTCAGGCGAACTGACCGAAACGTTGCAATTGCATTTCCTGGAGGCGACTGAGGGTACGGCGAAACGGGAATTGCAGATAGCCCTCGGTGTACAACTGGTCCATCGGCACCTCGGCCGACAGGTACAACGGCACTTTGCGGTCATAACATTCATCGACCAGTGCAATGAACCGCCGCACGCCGTTGTCGTGAACCGACAACTGCGGCAGTTCGCGATCGCCGGCCTCGACCCGCTCGATCCCGTCTTCGGTGCCACGGGCAATGCGCCCTTCGCGCTGCTCGGCGCTCAAACTGGGCACATCACTGAGCAGGATCGCCTTGAAACGATCGCACAGCGCCATGAAATCCACCGCCGAAAATGGCTTCTCGCACAGGTCCGCGTAGCGACTCCAAAGCACCGTGTCGCTGGCCTGGACCGGCACGACCAGGCGATGGCCCACCTCAACCGGCGCGCTGCTCAACGCCTGCCCCGTGCTCAACCGGGCAAACACATCCGCCAGCGGATCGACCTGGCCAGGATCGCGCACCCAATAGCGTTGTTGCAGGGTACCCGGATGCTGGCGATGGTCCTGCCAGCCATTCACGGGAACGACCTGCATGTACTGCTTGATCGCGGCAATGGTGGGCAAGAACCGCTCACGGTTGTGGCCGTTGGCGTAGAGCTCGTCAGGCGGCAGGTTGGACGTGCTGACCACGACCATGCCCAACTCGAACATCACCTGGAAGAGGCGACTCAGGATGATGGCGTCGCCAATGTCCGTGACGAACAACTCGTCGAAACACAGCACTCGCACCTCGCGACTCAACTCGCGGGCCAAGGCCTGCAACGGGTCAGGCGTGCCGGTGAGCTGGAATGAGCGCTGGTGCACCCAGGCCATGAAATGGTGGAAGTGCTGGCGACGGGCCGGAACCTCGAGGCTTTCGTAGAAGCGATCCATGAGCCAGGTCTTGCCGCGCCCAACCGGCCCCCAGAGATATACACCCTTGATCGGCTTGCGGCCTTCATGCAATGCCTTGTGGCACTGCTCCAAGGCCATGATGGCCAGCTCCTGGGCTTCATCCTGGACGAAGCCGTGATGTTCGATGGCATGCTGCCAAGCGCTCAAGGGGGATTTGAAAATCATGCGACCCGGGTCCGGAAGGCGAAGGGGGCGAGTATGCCATGCTGCGCAACCCGGTGAGTGTTTCGCTGCCTATGGTTCACCCCAAACCTTGTG
>NZ_JAOSHO010000282.1 GCF_025917275.1 Pseudomonas agronomica
AAAGATCGCAGCCTCGTTGCACTCGGCAGCTCCTACGGGACCGAGCGCAAGCACGCTCCTTCGCCACAAGGGCGCGCCAATCAGCCATCTTCTTCAATGTCCAGCAACAGGTTTTCCAGCGCCTCGCGATAATCCCCCGGTTCCTGCCACATCCCGCGCTGCTGCGCTTCGAGCATCCGTTCGGTCATGTCCCGCAGGGCGTCGGGGTTGTGCTGGCGGACGAAATCCCGGGTATGCGGATCGAGGAGATAGGCATCGGCCAGCAAGGCGTACTGGTGGTCGTCGATCAGCTGCGTGGTGGCGTCGAAGGCGAACAGGTTGTCCACCGTCGCTGCCAGTTCGAACGCGCCTTTGTAGCCGTGGCGCTTGACCCCGTCGATCCACTTCGGATTGGCCGCGCGGGAGCGAATCACTCGGTTGAGTTCTTCCTTCAGCGTGCGGATCTTCGGCAGGTCCGGCTGGCTATGATCGCCATGGTAACTGGCGGCGGCTTCGCCACTGAGGGTTTCCACGGCAGCGAGCATGCCACCCTGGAACTGATAGTAATCGTTGGAGTCGAGCAGGTCGTGCTCGCGGTTGTCCTGGTTCTGCAGCACCGCTTGCACCTGGCTCAGGCGCCGGGAAAATTGCGCCCTCGCAGCGGTGCCTTCGTCGCCCACGCCATAGGCGTAGCCGCCCCAGTTGAGGTAGACCTCGGCGAGGTCTTCGCGGCTCTGCCAGAGCCGACCGTCGATCGCCCCCTGCACACCCGCGCCATAGGCGCCGGGCTTGGCGCCGAAGATCCGCCAGCCGGCCTGGCGCGCCGCGTCTTCCGGGAGCAAGCCCGATTGCAGCAGGGCTTCGCGCTCGGCGCGGACCTTGGCCGCCAACGGGTTCAGGTCGTCAGGCTCATCCAGGGCCGCCACGGCCTGCACCGCCGCGTCGAACAAGCGGATCAGGTTGGCGAAGGCGTCCCGGAAGAACCCGGAAACCCGCAGCGTCACATCGACCCGAGGCCGGTCCAGCAGGCTCAGCGGCAGGATCTCGAAATCATCGACCCGCTGGCTGCCCGTGGCCCACACCGGACGCACGCCCATCAGCGCCATTGCCTGGGCAATGTCATCGCCGCCGGTGCGCATGGTGGCGGTGCCCCACACGGACAGGCCGAGCTGGCGCAGGTGATCGCCATGGTCTTGCAGGTGCCGCTCGAGAATCAGGTTCGCCGACTGGAAACCGATGCGCCATGCCGTGGTGGTGGGCAGGTTGCGCACGTCGACGGAGAAGAAATTTCGCCCGGTGGGCAGCACATCCAGGCGCCCGCGACTCGGCGCGCCACTGGGGCCGGCCGGTACGAAGCGCCCGCCCAACGCATCGAGCAAGCCGCGCATTTCCGCCGGGCCACAGGCGTCCAGGCGCGGCGCGACGACGGCGCGCAGATGGTCGATGATGCCTTGCACTGTCTCCCAACCCGGCCCGTCGAGCGGCTCGATGTCGCCACCCAAGGTTTGCTCGATCAAGCGCGCCGCGAACAGTTCCAGGCGCTCGCGGCTGTCACCAACGGTGCGCCAAGGCTCGTCGCTTACGTCGCGCAAAGCCTCGGGACGCGCCCCTGCCCAAGGCTCGGCCAAGGCACAATCGAGCGGATCGAAACCCAACCCGAACGCCTTCGCCAGCGCCCGCAGCAGGCTGGACTGGGCGCCCTTGCCGTCGCCCCGGGGAATGCGCAACAACGCCAGCAAGGTGTCGATGCGCAGCCGCCCTTCCGGCGACTCGCCAAAGATGTGCAGGCCGTCGCGGATCTGCGATTCCTTCAAGTCGCACAGGTAGGTGTCCAGGCGCGGCAGCCAGATCGCCGCGTCGGCGTCGCTGTCGAGGGCGGCATCGAGTTGCAGCTCGCGGTCGATGTGCGTCTCGCGCACCAGGGCCAGGATGTCCCGTTGCAATTCCCTGGCGCGGCGCGGATCGAGCAGTTGCGCCTCGTAGTATTCGTCGGCCAGCAACTCCAGGTTACGCAGCGGCCCGTAGGTTTCGGCCCGGGTCAGCGGCGGCATCAGGTGATCGATGATCACCGCCTGGGTGCGACGCTTGGCCTGCGCGCCCTCGCCCGGGTCGTTGACGATAAACGGATAGATGTTTGGCAGCGGTCCCAGCAGCGCATCCGGCCAGCAGTTCTCTGACAGCCCGACGCCTTTGCCCGGCAGCCATTCGAGGTTGCCGTGCTTGCCGACGTGGATCACTGCGTGGGCGCCATAGGTGTGGCGCAACCAGAAATAGAACGCCAGGTAGCCATGGGGCGGCACCAGGTCCGGGTCGTGGTACACCGTGCTCGGATCGACCTGGTAACCCCGCGCCGGCTGGATGCCGACGAACGTCAGGCCCAGGCGCAGGCCGGCGACCATCAAGCGGCCCTCGCGGAACATCGGGTCCTGCTCGGGCGCGCCCCAACGCGCCAGCACCGCTTGGCGATTGGCCTCGGGCAGCGCGTCGAACATTGCCTGGTACGCGTCCAGAGCCAGGCTCTGATGGCAGGGCCGCAGGTCGAGGCTGTCCAGGTCGTTAGTGACGCCGCCAAGCAATTGCTGGATCAACGCGGTGCCGCTGGCCGGCAGCTCGGCGGGCAACGGATACCCTTCGGCCCGCATCGCCCGCAGGATATTCAACGCCGCCGCCGGCGTGTCCAGGCCAACCCCGTTGCCGATGCGCCCGTCCCGGGTCGGGTAATTGGCGAGAATCAGCGCCACCCGTTTTTCGCCATTGGGCAGGCGCGCCAGGGTGGTCCAGCGCCGGGCCAGTCCGGCGACAAAATCCATGCGCTCGGGCACCGCCCGGTAGCACACCACGTCGCTTTGGCTGCGCTCGCTGCGCCAGGCCAGGTCCTTGAAGCTGATGGGCCGGCTGATGATGCGTCCGTCCAGTTCCGGCAAGGCGATGTGCATCGCCAGGTCCCGCGGGCCCAGGCCTTGTTCGCTGGCGCGCCAGCCGGGTTCGTTGTCCTGGGCGCAGATCGCCTGGATCACCGGGATATCGCGACGAAACGGCCGCAGGTGCGGTGCTTCCGGACTGGATTGCGCGAAGCCGGTGGTGTTGAGGATCACCCCCGCCGCTACTTCGTCCAGCCAGTCTTCCACCTGGGCCAGACAGGCAGGTTCCTTGAGGCTCGCCACCGCGATCGGCAAAGGATTGAGCCCCGCCGCTTGCAGGCGCTGGCAGAACACATCGATGAACGCGGTGTTCGCGGCTTGCAGGTGCGAGCGATAAAACAACAGCGCCGCCACCGGTTCGCCGGCCTGCCAGTCGGCTTGCCAATCATCCAGGGTCGCATTGGTTTTTTTCGGATGATAGATCGCCGTGCGTGCCAGGGGCTGGGGCTCGCCCCACGAATAGTCGCGGCCAAACCATTGGCTGCCGAGGTGACGGAACAGGTTCAGGGCGTTTTCCAATCCACCCTGGCGGAGAAATTGCCAGAGCCGGTCACGGTCTTCGACGGGCACGTTGCTCAAGTCGCTGAGCTCCGGATCCGGGCGGTCGTCTCCCGGTACCAGGATCAGCTTCACCCCGCGACCGGCCAGCTCCATCAGCCGCTCGATGCCGTAGCGCCAATAGCCGATGCCGCCGTGCAACGACAGCAAGATGACCTTGGCGTGTTGCAGCACATCCTCGAAATACAGGTCCACCGAGGCGTGGTTCTGCACCTGCATCGGGTTGGCGAGGCGAAACTGCGGGTAGTCGTCCGGCAACTGCCGCGCCGCTTCGGCCAGCAGCGCCAGGCTGGAATCGCCGCTGCACAGGATCACCAGTTCGGCGGGGGTTTGCCCGAGGTCGGCGATGTTGTCATCCGACACGAAACCGCCGGGCTGGGTCCTGAGCAGGTGCATGGCTCAGGCGCTGAGGGCGGCGCGCAACTGCGCTTCGAGCAGCCCGGCGTCCAGGGCCTGGCCGATCAATACCAGCCGGGTGACCCGCGCTTCGTCGGCGCCCCACTGGCGGTCGAAGTGCTTGTCGAAGCGCGTGCCGACACCTTGGATCAGCAGGCGCATCGGCTTGTTCGGGATGGCTGCGAAACCCTTGACCCGCAGCACGTCGTGCTGGACCACCAGTTGCGTCAGCGCGTCCAGCAGCAGGCTTTCGTCAGCCTGGGGCAGCTCGATGGAAATCGAATCGAAGGCATCGTGATCGTGGTCGTCGTCATCGCCGTCATGGTGGTGGTCGTGATGGCTGTGGCGGCTGTCGATGTGCTCTTCGGAACCCGCGCCCAAGCCGATCAGCACGTCCAGCGGCAAGCGACCGCTGCTGGCTTCGATGACCTTGACCGCTGGCGGCAGTTCTTCGGCGACTTCCAGGCGCACTTTTGCCAGGTCCTCGGGGTTGATCAGGTCGGCTTTGTTGAGGATCACCAGGTCGGCGCTCGCCAGCTGATCGGCGAACAGCTCGTGCAGCGGCGATTCATGGTCGAGGTTCGGGTCCAGCTTGCGCTGGGCATCGACCTTGTCCGGGAACGCGGCGAAGGTGCCGGCGGCGACGGCCGGGCTGTCGACCACGGTGATGACCGCATCGACGGTACAGGCGCTGCGGATTTCCGGCCACTGGAAGGCCTGGACCAGCGGCTTGGGCAAGGCCAGGCCAGAGGTTTCGATGAGAATATGGTCGAGGTCGCCGCGACGGGCCACCAGTTCGCGCATCACCGGGAAGAACTCTTCCTGCACCGTGCAGCACAGGCAGCCGTTGGCCAGTTCATAGACGCGGCCGTTGGCTTCTTCTTCGGTGCAACCGATGGAGCACTGCTTGAGGATCTCGCCGTCGATGCCCAGCTCGCCGAATTCATTGACGATGACCGCGATGCGCCGGCCCTGGGCGTTGTCGAGCATGTGCCGCAGCAAGGTGGTCTTACCCGAGCCGAGGAAACCGGTGACGATGGTGACGGGGAGTTTGGCCAGTGTTTTCATCGGATGCCCTTTGGCAAGGTGGCGGGCAAACGGGACGACAACCGCAGGCACGGGCGTGCACGGAAGATTTCGCCACCGGATCACCCCGCCCGGTTGTAGTGAGAATCTGTTGTCGAGGCAGGTCTCCTGGCTGACGGCGGGCCAGGCAGGCTTTTATCCAAAGCCTGGGCTGACAATTTGCTGCGCCTTCCCGTGCGCCCGGCGTAACAGGGCATGCACAGTGGCCTTGCAGAAACAGCACCGTTCACAGTTGCGGGGGCAGCCGCGGCTTGCGCGTTCCCTTCTTAGCTTCGGCGCGTGCCGAAGAACCTCGAAGGCGCAAGGCTACGCAGGGTGTGCGGGCGGGTCAATGTCCGGAGGGCAATCTCCGATGGCTGCGTCGTGACTCGCGCTGAGATCAGCGGGCCGCCACGCGCCAGAGCCGCGCGATATCCCGGGCCCGCTCGGCCAGCAGGCGCGGCGCATCGGCGCAGGCTTCTTGTAGCGTCATCGGTCCGTTCGCCAGGGCAAACGCGGCATCGATGCCGTGCTCATAAAGCGCTTCGTAGCCCTCCCCCAACGTGCCGGCGATGACCAGCACCGGCACGCCCTGGCGCTGGGCGATACGGGCCACGCCAAACGGGGTTTTGCCGCGCAGGGTCTGGGCGTCGAAACGGCCTTCGCCGGTGATCACCAGGTCGGCACCCTCGATTGCATCGGCCAGGCCGGTCAACTGCGCAACGACTTCCACGCCGGTGCGAAACTGCGCCTGGAGGAACGCCTTGGCGGCGAAGCCCAGGCCGCCGGCCGCACCGCTGCCGGGTTCGTCGCGCACGTCGCGGTTCAACGCCTGGGCGCAGTGTTCGGCAAAATGCCCCAGGGCCCGGTCCAGTTGTTGTACCTGCTCGGCCGAGGCGCCTTTCTGCGGGCCGAACACGGCTGAAGCGCCATGGGGACCGCAGAGTGGGTTGTCGACATCGGCGGCGATCTCGAAACACACGCCGGCCAGGCGCGGGTCCAGGTCGCCCAGGTCGATGCGCACCAGTTTGCCCAAGGCCAGGCCGCCGGGCGGCAGCGCCTGGTCCTGGTCGTCAAGCAGCGCCACACCCAAGGCCTGCATCGCCCCGGCGCCGCCGTCGTTGGTGGCGCTGCCGCCGATTGCCAGGATCACCCGGTTGGCGCCTTCATCCAGGGCAGCGCGGATCAATTCACCGGTGCCATAGGTGCTGCTGGAACAGGCATCGCGCTGTCCCGGTGGGACCAATTGCAGGCCACTGGCCTCGGCCATCTCGATGATCGCCGTGCGGCTTTGCGGCAGCCAGCCCCAGCGGGCCTCGACGGCGGTGCCCAGCGGGCCACGAACCCGGGTTTCACGCCACTGGCCGTTGCAGGCCGCGAGCACCGCCTCCACCGTTCCCTCGCCACCGTCGGCCATCGGGCACTTGATCAGCTGCGCATCCGGCCAGACCTCGGCCAACCCTTGCGCGATGGCGTCCGCCACGCCTTGGGCGCTGAGACTGTCCTTGAACGAGTCGGGGGCGATGATTATTTTCATTTTTGTTCTCCGGTTCCGATGCACAGCATGCTGCCAGCTGACCGCAACCGTGACGCCGGTCCGCCGCACAAAAGTCTTGGAGCATTATTGGTCAAATTCACAAAGGCTGGGTTGGCATTGCTGGCCTCTTCGCGAGCAGGCTCGCTCCCAC
>NZ_JAOSHO010000283.1 GCF_025917275.1 Pseudomonas agronomica
GGTGGGTGAGGGAAAATGCTCGCCTTTTTTCAGTTTCGTTATTCAAAACCCAGGAGATCAGCGATGCCCAGCCGTCGTGAGCGTGCCAATGCCATTCGTGCCCTCAGCATGGATGCCGTGCAAAAAGCCAACAGCGGCCATCCCGGCGCCCCCATGGGTATGGCGGATATCGCCGAGGTGCTGTGGCGCGACTACCTCAAGCACAGCCCGAGCAACCCATCGTTTGCCGACCGTGACCGCTTCGTGCTGTCCAACGGCCACGGCTCGATGTTGATCTACTCGCTGCTGCACCTGACCGGTTATGACCTGTCGATCGATGACCTGAAGAACTTCCGCCAACTGCACAGCCGCACCCCGGGCCACCCGGAATACGGGTACACCCCTGGCGTGGAAACCACCACCGGCCCGCTGGGCCAAGGCCTGGCCAATGCCGTGGGCTTCGCCCTGGCGGAAAAAGTCCTGGCGGCGCAGTTCAATCGCCCGGGCCACAACGTAGTTGATCATCACACCTACGTGTTCCTGGGTGATGGCTGCATGATGGAAGGCATTTCCCATGAAGTGGCGTCCCTGGCCGGCACCCTCGGCCTGGACAAGCTGATCGCTTTCTACGATGACAACGGCATTTCCATCGACGGCGAAGTCGAAGGCTGGTTCACCGACGACACCCCCAAGCGCTTCGAAGCCTACAACTGGCTGGTGATCCGGAACGTCGATGGGCACGACCCGGAAGAAATCAAGACCGCCATCGAGACCGCCCGCAAGAGCGCGCAGCCGACCCTGATCTGCTGCAAGACCACCATCGGCTTCGGTTCGCCGAACAAGCAAGGCAAGGAAGATTGCCACGGCGCGCCATTGGGTGCCGAGGAAATCGCGCTGACCCGCGCGGCGCTGAAATGGAATCATGGCCCATTCGAAATCCCGGCCGACATCTACGCCGAATGGGACGCCAAGGAAAAAGGCCGCGCAGCCGAGGCCGAGTGGGACCAGCGCTTTGCCGCCTATTCCGCCGAATTCCCTGAGCTGGCCAACGAGCTGGTACGTCGCCTCAGCGGCGAGCTGCCGGCCGATTTCGCCGAGAAAGCCTCGGCGTACATCGCCGAAGTCGCCGCCAAGGGCGAAACCATCGCCAGCCGCAAAGCCAGCCAGAACACCCTGAATGCTTTCGGCCCGTTGTTGCCAGAGCTGCTGGGCGGTTCGGCCGACCTGGCCGGCTCCAACCTGACCCTGTGGAAAGGCTGCAAAGGCGTGACGGCTGAAGACGCCAGCGGCAACTACATGTACTACGGCGTTCGCGAGTTTGGCATGAGCGCGATCATGAACGGCGTAGCCCTGCATGGCGGCCTGGTGCCGTACGGCGCGACTTTCCTGATGTTCATGGAATACGCCCGCAACGCCGTGCGCATGTCGGCACTGATGAAAAAACGCATCCTGTATGTGTTCACCCACGACTCCATCGGCCTGGGCGAAGACGGCCCGACTCACCAGCCGATCGAGCAGCTGGCGAGCCTGCGCTGCACGCCGAACCTGGACACCTGGCGCCCATGTGACGCCGTGGAGTCGGCAGTGGCCTGGAAGTACGCCATCGAGCGCAACGACGGTCCATCGGCGCTGATCTTCTCTCGCCAGAACCTGCAACACCAATCCCGCGATGCCGACCAGATCGGCGACATCAGCCGTGGCGGCTATGTGCTCAAGGACTGCATCGGCGAGCCGGAACTGATCCTGATCGCCACCGGTTCGGAAGTCGGCCTGGCCGTCCAGGCCTACGACAAGCTGACCGAGCAGGGCCGCAACGTGCGCGTGGTGTCCATGCCATGCACCAGCGTTTTCGACGCCCAGGACGCAGGCTACAAGCAAGCGGTGTTGCCGCTGCAGGTCAGCGCCCGTATCGCCATCGAGGCCGCTCACGCCGATTACTGGTACAAGTACGTGGGCCTGGAAGGCCGCGTGATCGGCATGACCACCTACGGCGAATCGGCTCCTGCGCCAGCGTTGTTCGAGGAGTTTGGCTTCACCCTGGAAAACATCCTGGGTCAGGCTGAAGAGCTGCTGGAAGACTAAGACACGACGCGGTGGTCGAGACCACCGCACTTCCTGTAGGAGCTGACGAGTGAAGCGAGGCTGCGATCTTTCCCCTGACGCTTGAATCTCAAGCGAAAGATCAAGATCAAAAGATCGCAGCCTCGCTTCACTCGTCAGCTCCTACAGAGATTTGTGTGGTTAACACGAATTCGTTTCCCCGCGACTATCGAGACCCCCATGCCCCAACCGCGTCCCTACAAAGTTGCACTCAACGGCTACGGCCGCATTGGTCGTTGCGTCTTGCGTGCGTTGTTCGAGCGAGGGGCGAAGGCCGGGTTCGAGATCGTGGCCATCAACGATCTGGCCGACATGGCCAGCATCGAATACCTGACACGCTTTGACTCCACCCATGGCCGGTTCCCCGGCGAAGTGCGGGTCGAGGGCGATTGTCTGCATATCAATGGCGACTGCGTGAAGGTCCTGCGCAGTGCCACCCCCGAAGGCATCGATTGGGCGTCGCTGGGCGTCGACCTGGTGCTTGAGTGCTCCGGCGCCTACAACACTCGCGACGATGGCCAGCGGTTCATCGCCGCGGGCGCGCCACGGGTGCTGTTTTCCCAGCCGATGGCCAGCGAGGCGGACGTCGACGCCACCATCGTCTATGGCGTGAACCAGGACTGCCTGACCGGCGAAGAGCTGCTGGTGTCCAACGCGTCCTGCACCACCAACTGCGGCGTGCCGCTGTTGCGCCTGCTGGACCAGGCCATCGGCCTGGAATACGTGTCCATCACCACGATCCACTCGGCAATGAACGACCAGCCGGTCATCGACGCCTATCACCACGAGGACTTGCGTCGTACCCGTTCGGCGTTCCAATCGGTGATCCCGGTGTCCACTGGTCTGGCGCGTGGCATTGAACGGCTGTTGCCGGAACTTGCCGGGCGAATTCAGGCCAAAGCCGTGCGGGTGCCGACGGTCAACGTGTCCTGCCTCGATATCACGATGCAGACCGTGAGCGATACCGACGCCACCGAGGTCAACCGGATCCTGCGCGAAGCCGCCACCAGTGGCCCGCTCAAAGGCCTCCTGGCCTATACCGAGTTGCCTCATGCCAGTTGTGATTTCAACCACGACCCGCATTCGGCCATCGTCGATGCCAGCCAGACCCGCGTTTCCGGGCCAAGGCTTGTGAACATCTTGGCCTGGTTCGACAACGAATGGGGTTTTGCCAATCGAATGCTGGACGTTGCCGAGCATTACCTGCAAACAGCTTCCAATAAACCTGCTCTCTAAACAGTTATCCAGGAATTGCGACCCATGACCGTGTTGAAGATGTCCGACCTCGATCTGCAAGGTAAGCGCGTACTGATCCGCGAAGACCTCAACGTCCCCGTCAAGGACGGTGTCGTCACCAGCGACGCGCGCATCCTGGCCTCGCTGCCGACCATCAAGCTGGCCCTGGAAAAAGGCGCGGCCGTGATGGTCTGCTCGCACCTGGGCCGTCCGACCGAAGGCGAGTTCTCGGCGGAAAACAGCCTCAAGCCTGTAGCCGATTACCTGAGCAAGGCCTTGGGCCGTGACGTGCCCCTGGTGGCGGATTACCTGGGCGGTGTCGACGTCAAGGCTGGCGACGTCGTGTTGTTCGAAAACGTGCGCTTCAACAAAGGCGAAAAGAAGAACGCCGATGAACTGGCCCAGCAATACGCCGCCCTGTGCGACGTGTTCGTGATGGACGCCTTCGGCACCGCCCACCGCGCTGAGGGCTCGACCCATGGCGTGGCGAAGTTTGCCAAGGTCGCCGCTGCTGGCCCGCTGCTGGCCGCCGAACTCGATGCGCTGGGCAAGGCCCTGGGCTCGCCGGCCCAGCCGATGGCCGCTATCGTTGCCGGTTCCAAGGTGTCGACCAAGCTCGACGTACTCAACAGCCTGAGCCAAGTCTGCAACCAGTTGATCGTCGGTGGCGGCATCGCCAACACCTTCCTCGCTGCGGCCGGCCACCCGGTTGGCAAATCACTGTACGAGCCGGATCTGCTGGACACCGCCCGTGAAATCGCCGCCAAGGTCAGCGTTCCGCTGCCGGTGGACGTGGTGGTCGCCAAGGAGTTCGCCGAGAGCGCCGCTGCCACTGTCAAACTGATCGCTGACGTGGCCGAGGACGACATGATCCTCGACATCGGCCCGCAAACCGCGGCCAACTTCGCCGAATTGCTGAAATCCTCCCAGACCATCCTGTGGAACGGCCCGGTTGGCGTATTCGAGTTCGACCAGTTCGGCAACGGCACCAAGGTGCTGGCCCAAGCCATCGCCGAAAGCGCCGCGTTTTCCATCGCCGGCGGTGGCGATACCCTGGCGGCCATCGATAAATATGGCGTGGCCGAGCAGATCTCCTACATTTCTACCGGCGGTGGCGCGTTCCTCGAATTCGTCGAGGGCAAAGTGCTGCCCGCCGTGGAAGTCCTGGAAAGCCGGGCCAAGGCCTGAGGCGGCGTTGACCAGGCAAAGGAGTGTTCAAATGGTCAAGACGTTCATGGCGCTGATGGCTGCGACGTTGCTGGCGGCCTGTTCCAGCAGCCCGAAAGCGACGGCGCCGGATAATGCGGCGCCAGCACCCGAGGACGGTTGCTACCAGGCCGACTGGCAGGCCGAGACCAACCCGGTGCTGAACAAGCGTTCCGGCCCGGACGGCCTGGATAAATACGAGACGCAAGCGCCGGTCAAGGAACATGGTTGTCCTTGACGGGTCAGACTCTTTAACTCATGGCTGGCGGCCTGTGCCGCCCGTCGAGGAACACGGATGAAAGGCTTTGTCGCCGTCACGGCGTTGGCATTGTTGGCCGGTTGCTCGCAACTGGGTTTTTTGCAGTCGTCCGAACCCGTTGCAGAGGGCTGGACGAGTTGGACATGTGACAGCGAAGCCAAGGTGCTGTGGCGTTATACCGATGCTGCGCGCAAGGCAGTCGATGTCCGCCTGGGCGGTGCCGAGAAGGTTTATCGGCTCAAGCTGGAGCCGGGTGCCGAAGGTTCGCTGTACAGCGATGACATGCTGGCGTTTCACATCAAGGGTAAGGAAGGCCTGGTGTACTGGGTCGCCACCAATGATCTGATTGGGCGTGGTTGCAAGGCTGAGTGACAAGATTCATCTGATTCACACAGATCTGAATAGGGAAGCAGATCCAATGTGGGAGCGAGCTTGCTCGCGATTAGGGCGGCACATTCAACATGACTGTTGCCTGATAAACCGCTATCGCGAGCAAGCTCGCTCCCACAGGGATAGCATCAATGTTTGGGTTTGGCGATTCCGAACACGCGGCCGGGCCAACCCCTGATCCGCAATGACTTGAATAGCCGCCGCCGCTCCGGCAGGCTGGCACGATTAACGACCCTCGACCGGGAGAGAGACACACAATGGCACTTATCAGCATGCGTCAGATGCTGGACCACGCAGCCGAGTTCGGCTACGGCGTCCCAGCCTTTAACGTCAACAACCTTGAGCAGATGCGCGCCATCATGGAAGCCGCTGACAAGACTGACTCCCCGGTGATCGTCCAGGCTTCGGCCGGTGCCCGTAAATATGCCGGCGCGCCGTTCCTGCGCCACCTGATCCTGGCGGCGATCGAAGAATTCCCGCACATCCCTGTGTGCATGCACCAGGACCACGGCACCAGCCCTGACGTCTGCCAGCGCTCGATCCAACTGGGCTTCAGCTCGGTAATGATGGACGGCTCCCTCGGCGAAGACGGCAAGACCCCGACTGACTACGAGTACAACGTGCGCGTCACCCAGCAGACCGTCGCCATGGCCCACGCCTGCGGCGTCTCGGTAGAAGGTGAGTTGGGTTGCCTGGGCTCGCTGGAAACCGGCATGGCCGGCGAAGAAGACGGCATCGGCGCCGAAGGCGTTCTGGATCACAGCCAGATGCTGACCGACCCGGAAGAAGCCGCGGATTTCGTCAAGAAAACCCAGGTCGACGCCCTGGCCATCGCCATCGGCACCAGCCACGGCGCCTACAAGTTCACCAAGCCGCCCACCGGCGACGTGCTGGCCATCGACCGCATCAAGGAAATCCACAAGCGCATCCCCAACACCCACCTGGTGATGCACGGTTCTTCCTCGGTACCGCAGGAGTGGCTGGCGATCATCAACCAGTACGGCGGCGACATCAAGGAAACCTACGGCGTGCCGGTTGAAGAAATCGTCGAAGGCATCAAGTACGGCGTGCGCAAGGTCAACATCGACACTGACCTGCGTTTGGCTTCTACCGGTGCGATGCGTCGGTTGATGGCAACCAATCCTAGCGAGTTCGACCCGCGTAAGTTCTTTGGCGCGACCGTAACGGCGATGCGGGATGTTTGTATTGCGCGTTATGAGGCGTTTGGTACGGCGGGTAATGCTTCGAAGATCAAGCCGATCTCGTTGGAAGCTATGTATCAGCGGTATTTGAAGGGTGAGTTGAACGCTAAGGTTAATTGATGGTTTAGCGTTGTTAGAAAACCCGCAGTGATGCGGGTTTTTTTATGGGTGGGGTTTCTTGTTTTTGTGTGTATATCCGTTTTTTTGT
>NZ_JAOSHO010000284.1 GCF_025917275.1 Pseudomonas agronomica
GAGCAGGCTCGCTCCCACGAGGTCGCGGGTATCCGTGCAAAAATACTTAACCCGATAAATTTTTTAAAGGACTCATTTCGGCGGCATGCCACCTGTATTCGCTGAATGTCGCGGACCAGAGCTCTCCAAGAGGCAAAACGCCATGCCGATTTTGGCGAGATCAGGCAAAAACGCGGCGCTCACAGGTAACTAACTCGGGAGTGTAGGCGGGTAACGTGGCTCGACTTTTTATTGCAGAGCCAAATTCGCGAGGGATCGGATCAGACATCCAGGGTGTGCCGCTTTCAGGAGGAGCGAAAACCAAACTCACCAGCCGTCCTTCGACACGCCTCAATGTCGAATAAGAGAACAAACACCATGACCAGCCCGACCTTCAAGGATTCGAACGGCCACCTGGCGCAGGGCTTCAAGCCTCGTCACGTCACCATGCTTTCAATTGCCGGGATTATCGGCGCAGGCCTGTTTGTCGGATCGGGCCATGCCATCGCCGCCGCGGGCCCCGCCGTGATGCTGGCGTATCTTTTCTCGGGTTTGCTGGTGGTCCTCGTCATGCGCATGCTGGGCGAGATGGCGGTTGCCCGGCCGGACACCGGTTCCTTTTCCACCTACGCCGACCAGGCGATCGGACGCTGGGCCGGCTTCACCATCGGTTGGTTGTACTGGTGGTTCTGGGTGTTGGTGATTCCCATCGAGGCACTGGCCGCCGGTCATGTGCTGAACCAGTGGTTTCCCTCCATTGATGCATGGCTGTTCGCCTCGGTGTCGATCATCGCCTTGGCGGTGACGAACCTGTTCAGCGTCTCCAAATACGGTGAATTCGAATTCTGGTTCGCCATGGCCAAGGTGGTGGCGATCATCGGTTTCATCTCCCTGGGCTTCGCGGTCCTGATGGGCTGGATTCCCGAGCGCGAGGCCAGCGGCTTGAGTCGCTTGATGGAGGAATACGGCGGCTTCGCGCCCAATGGCTTGTCGGCCGTGGTCGGAGCTTTCATCACCATCATGTTCAGCTTCATCGGCACGGAGGCGGTGACGATTGCGGCCGCCGAATCCAGCAACCCCGCGCAGAACATTGCCAAGGCCACCCGCTCGGTGATCTGGCGTATCGGCGTTTTCTACCTGCTGTCGATCTTCGTGGTCATTTCCGTGGTGCCGTGGAACGATTCGCAGTTGGCGTCGGTGGGCTCCTATCAACGGGCCTTGGAACTGATGAACATTCCCCACGCCAAGTTCATGGTGGACGTGGTGGTGTTGATCGCCGTGGCCAGTTGCATGAACTCCTCGATCTACATCGCTTCGCGCATGCTGTATTCCCTGGGCCGGCGTGGCGATGCGCCGAGGGCGGTGGAAGTGACCTCGTCTGCTGGGGTGCCAAGGGCCGCGGTGGTTGCCAGTACGGTGTTGGGGTTGGGCATCACCTTGTTCAGCTATTTCATGCCGGCCGGGTTGTTCCAGTTCCTGCTCGCCAGCTCCGGCGCCATCGCGCTGCTGGTGTACCTGGCGATCGCCGTGTCGCAGTTGCGCATGCGGCGCAAGCTGGTCCGGCAAGGCGTCGAGCTGGGCTTTCGCATGTGGTTGTTCCCGTGGCTCACCTGGGCGGTGATCGTGTTCATCTGCGCAGCCCTGGCGGTAATGATGGTGACGCCCGAGCACCGCAGCGAGGTGAGCACCACCCTTGGCCTGGCCTTGGTCATTTCCTTTATCGGCCTGGTGACTTCGCGGCAATCGCCGCAGCCTGAAGAAGCGGTGTCTCTGGGTTAACACTACAAACCTGTGGGAGCGAGCTTGCTCGCGATGGCGTCGGGTCAGTGGCTGGGATTTGACTGCCACACCGCTATCGCGAGCAAGCTCGCTCCCACAGGGAACCTGCGTCTGATCCCCGCGTTTTTCACCGACCCCGAAAATCCCTGCCCCCCTCTGGCACTTACCCTTGGCTGCGTTGTCAGTAGTTGGCGCCCGTACGGGTGGAGTTCGCCACAGATGGCGACAATGTCAGCAGGATGACGCTCTTTTTTTGACGCCTTCGGGCTAATGACTCGCATGGATTGCATCGGGACGGTTATTTCTTTTGCGGGTTGACACTCTATGGGTTTGCTCCTTGATCCACGGCACGACATCGACGCCGCATTGTTAAGTTATCGCCGGGTGTTCTGGTCCCTTGCATTGTTCAGTGGCGTCATCAATCTACTGGTGCTGGTGCCGTCGCTCTACATGATGCAGGTCTACGACCGGGTCCTCACCAGTCGCAACGAAACCACGCTGTTCATGCTGACCTTGATCGCCCTCGGGCTGTTCATGTTCAGTGCGCTGATCGAGTGGGTGCGCGGCGAGGTGATGATCCGCATGAGCGCCGGGTTGGACGACGCCTTGGGCGAGCGGATCTTCGACGCGGCGTTTGCCCGCAGCCTGCGCGAGCACAACGCCAACCCGGCGCAAGTGCTCACCGACCTTGCCACCTTGCGACAACTGATCACCGGCCAGGGCCTGATCGCCTTGCTCGATGCGCCGTGGCTGCCGATCTTCCTGCTGGTGGCGTTCATCTTCCACCCGTGGTTCGGCGTGCTGACCCTGGTGCTCGCGTTGACGCTGATCGGCCTGGCGCTGTGGGGCGAACTGGCGACCCGAGGGCGCCTGGGGGAGGCCAACCGGCTGGGGGTGCAGTCGTCGATCTACGTCAACAGCACGCTGCAGAACGCCGAAGTCATCCAGGCCCTGGGCATGCTCGGGCCGCTACGCCAGCGTTGGAGCCTGTTGCAACAACGCATCATCGCGGCGCAGGCCCATGCCAGCGATCGCGGTGCGCGCATCACCTCGGCGACGCGGTTCGTGCGGATTTCCGGGCAATCCCTGGCCTTGGGATTGGGCGCGCTCCTGGTGCTCGAAGGGCAGTTGTCGGCGGGGATGATGATTGCCATGTCGTTGCTGTTGGGGCGTGCCCTGGCGCCGGTGGAAATCGCCATCGGCTCGTGGAAGCAATTCAACAGCGGCCGCCAGAGCTACCAGCGCTTGAGCCAACTGTTGGCGCAACACCCCCGTGATCGCTTGCGCATGCCATTGCCGCCGCCGACCGGCGCGGTGCGCCTGGAGCAAGTGTATGTGGGGCCGCCCGGGGCCACGCAGCCGATCTTGCGGGGCATCAATTTCAGCCTGGGCAAGGGCGAAGTGCTCGCGGTGGTCGGCCCCAGTGCCAGCGGCAAGTCGACCTTGGCTCGCGCGTTGGTGGGCGTGTGGCCAGCCATCGGTGGATCGGTGCGCCTGGACGATGCCGAGATCAGCCAGTGGTCCCATGATGCGCTGGGGCCGTACCTCGGCTATCTGCCCCAGGACATCGAGCTGTTCGATGGCAGCGTCGCCGACAACATCGCCCGTTTCGGCGAGCAGGACGCCGACAAGATCATCGCCGCCAGCCGCCACGCGGGCATCCACGAAATGATCCTGCGATTCCCCAAGGGTTACGACACGCCGCTGGGGCCTGGTGGACTTGGCCTGTCTGGCGGTCAGAAGCAACGCCTGGGCCTGGCCCGCGCGCTGTATGGCAGCCCGTCGCTGATCGTGCTCGACGAACCCAATTCCAATCTCGATGAAGCCGGCGAACTGGCGCTGGTGCAGGCCATCGGCGTGCTCAAGGCCGCCGGCAGCACCGTGGTGTTGATCACCCATCGGCCCAACGTCCTGGCGGTGGTCGATCACATCCTCGTGTTGAAGGACGGCACTCAACAAGCATTCGGCCCTCGGGACCGGGTGCTCAAGGCATTGATGCCGGGACCGAGGCCGGCGGCTGTGCGGGAGGCAAGCAAGGATGCGTGATTTGAAATCGGCCGCACCGGCCCACGGTGAGCATGGCCTGAGTGTGCTCAGCAGCAACACGTTGCCCAGCGCCAGCACCGATGCGGGTGGCGCGGCGCGCTACGGCGTGGTGTTCCTCGCCCTGGCCCTCGGCGGCTTTCTGCTGTGGGCGTGCCTGGCACCCCTCGACCAGGGCGTGGTGGGCAGCGGCACCGTGGTGGTGGCCGGTGAACGCAAAGCGGTGCAATCGCTGGTTGGCGGGGTCGTGGAAAAATTGCTGGTCAGTGACGGCGACCGCGTCAGCCAAGGGCAACTGTTGGTGCAGCTCAACACGGTGCAGGCGCAATCGCAGTTGGACGTGACCCTGGGCAAGTTGCTCAACGATCGCAGCATCGAGGCACGCTTGATGGCCGAGCGTTTGGGCGCACCTGAGATCCAATGGCCGACGCAACTGCTGGAACGGGCGGATGAGCCCCGCGTCAAGGCGGCCATGGCCCTTCAGAGTCAGCTGTTCGTGACCCGTCGCGCCGAGCTCGGCAGTCGCTTGCAGATCATCGAGCATGAGATCGGCGCCTTGCAGCAGCAGTTGCAGGGCTACGAAGGGGTCAAGCGCAACTACGATGCGCAGATGCGCTTTCAGCAGCAGGAACTCGTCGGCCTGCGTGACCTGGCCCGGGAAGGCTACGTGCCGCGCAACAAGCTCTTCGAGGCCGAGCGCAACGCGGCGCAACTGGCCGGGCAGATTGCTTCCGGCGTGGGTGATGTCGGTCGCACGCGCCAGTCCATCAATGAAAGTCGGCTCAAGGCCTTGCAGGCACAGCAGGAATTTCGGCGCGACGCTGAAACCCAGCTCAGCGAAGTGTCGGCCGAGGCCGCAGGGTATGCCGATCAGATCCGGGCCTTGCAGTTCGAAGTCGACAACGGCGCGATCCGCGCGCCCGTGGCGGGGCAGGTCATGGACCTGGCCATCCACACGGTGGGCGGCGTCGCCCAGGCCGGACAGACCCTGATGCAGGTGGTGCCGCTGGACGCACCGATGGCGATCACCGCGCGTTTCGAGCCGCTGATGGCCAATAAACTGCGTCCCGGGTTGCCGGTGCATGTGCATTTCACCGCGCTGCAACGGGTGGACACGCCGACCGTGACCGGCACCGTCACCACCGTGTCGGCGGATCAACTGATCGACCAACAGACGCACCAGCCGTACTTCTCCGCGAAAGTCGAGATTCCCGCCGAGACCGTTGTCTCGCTGCAGAACGCCGGGCTGCTGGTGCGCCCCGGCATGCTCGCCGACGTCACCGTGGTGACGGGTGAACGTACCTTGATGAACTACCTGATGAAACCGCTGCGCGAACGCTTGCTGGCTGCCTTCAAAGAGGAATGAGCATGACCGACCGTTGCCGTTACGGCGTCCGTGTGCTGTTGAGCTTGTGCACCAGTTGGGCGGTGATCGGCCCGGTCTGGGCGGCCGAGGGCGGGCTGAGCCTGACGGCCGCCTATGACGCTTCGCGCCTCAATGACCCGACCTTGCAAACCGCCACCCATGCCTTCGACGCGTCGCGCCAGGAGGAGGCGATTGGTCGGGGTGGGCTTTATCCGCAGGTGTCGCTGTCGTCGCGCTATGGGTATGGCGGGCGTACCGATGGCGGTGACGACCGCAGCTATGTCAACAGCAACGATTACCAAGCCAACAGCGTGACGTTGGCGGCGCAACAGCCGCTCTACGACAAGGGGCGCTGGGCGGCTTATCAAGAAGGGAAGGCGCGTGGCGCGCTGGGCAGTCAACAGTTCGATGTGGCCGGCCAGGCTTTGTTCGATCGGGTCGCCAAGGGCTATTTCGATGTTGCCCGTGCCGAGAACGAACTCAAGTTGATCGCCCAGCAAAAAACCGCGATCCGTGGCCTGGTCGTCCAGAGCAAAAAGCTCTATGAGGGCGGCCAAGGGGCGATCACCGACATCGACGAGGCCCAGGCCCGGCTCGATCTGGTGGAGGCCCAGGAAACCGAAGCCCAGGCCCGTCGCGTGGCGGCGTTGCGGGCGTTGTCCGGGCGAGCGAGCGTGCCCATCGACGACATCCAGCCGATGCGCGAAGAGCTGCCCGCCGGCACGCCGATCCCGCCGGAGCAGGATTTGCCGTACTGGACGGCGATCGCCCGTGAGGCCAGTCCTGAATTGGCGGCGCGGTTGGCGGCCGTGAAAGTCGCCGAGGCCCAGGCCGACAGCCAGCGCGCCGGGCACTATCCGACGCTGTCGCTGACCACGCAGTTGACCCGCCGGGAAACCCGCCAGTACCAGGAACTCGATCCGCGCCAGGACTCGTACTACGTTGGGGTGCAGCTGGACATTCCGCTGTATCGCGGCGGCGCGGTGCGCGCTTCCGTGGCCAAGGCCGAGGCGCAACTGGCCGGCGCCCAGTCCGACTACGACGTGCAGCGTCAGCAACTGGCCGAGTCCATCGAGACGGATTACCTGGGCGTGGTGGCGGGGTTCGCCAAGAGCAAGGCCATGCAACGGGCGGTGGAGTCCAACCAGCGGGCGCTGACCTCCACCGAAAAGGGTTTCCAGGGCGGCGTGCGTTCGACCGTCGACATCCTCGATGCCCAGCAACGACTCTTCCAGGCCCGCCGGGATTTGCTCAGCACCAAGCTCGACATGCTGCAAAGCTACGTGAGCCTGCACACCCACACCGGCCAGATGAACCGCGCGGTGCTGGAACAGGTGCAAAGCCTGTTCTGAGAGCAAGGTGCGGGAACAGGGCTTTTGTGCCGGGGAAGCTTGCTCCCGCCGGGCT
>NZ_JAOSHO010000285.1 GCF_025917275.1 Pseudomonas agronomica
CTGGCACCGGTTCTTTCTTGCCGCAGGTTCTTCCTCGTCATTGGGCTGGCATTTGGGGGCTGCTTTGCAGCCCAGCGGGGATGAATCCCCTCGCCACAAAAGGGATCGCCGTCAGATGAGATCTGCGTTGCTCGCGGCCAAGCCACTTTCCTACAGACGAAAAAAAAGACCTTGAATTTCAAGGTCTTTCTTTAAGATGGTGCCCCGAGGGAGACTCGAACTCCCACTCCTTTCGAAAACGGATTTTGAATCCGCCGCGTCTACCAATTCCGCCATCAGGGCTCAATGGCGGCGAAGTATAGAGAGGTGCCTACCGTTGGTCAATCACGTTTCATGGTGAATTTTTAATATTTCCGCTAGACTTTCCGGCCCTGCTAGACGAACCCCATCATGCGTGTTGCTGACTTTACTTTCGAACTCCCGGATTCGCTGATCGCTCGCCACCCGCTGGCCGAGCGTCGCGCCAGTCGACTGTTGACCCTGGACGGGGTCAGCGGTGCCATGGCTCACCGTCAATTCACTGATTTGCTCGAGCATTTGCGCCCGGGCGATTTGATGGTGTTCAACAATACCCGGGTGATTCCGGCGCGGTTGTTTGGCCAGAAGGCCTCCGGTGGCAAGCTGGAGATTCTGGTGGAGCGGGTGCTGGACAGTCATCGCGTGCTGGCCCATGTGCGGTCGAGCAAGTCGCCCAAGCCCGGTTCGTCGATCTTGGTCGACGGCGGCGGTGAGGCGGTGATGGTGGCTCGGCATGATGCGTTGTTCGAGCTGGAGTTCGCCGAAGAGGTGTTGCCGCTGCTCGACCGTGTCGGGCACATGCCGTTGCCTCCTTATATAGACCGCCCGGACGAAGGTTCGGACCGCGAGCGTTATCAGACCGTCTACGCGGAGCACCTGGGGGCGGTGGCGGCGCCGACGGCGGGGCTGCATTTTGATCAGCCGTTGCTGGAGGCGATTGCCGCCAAGGGCGTGGAGACGGCGTTCGTCACGCTGCACGTCGGCGCGGGCACGTTCCAGCCGGTGCGCGTCGAGCGGATCGAAGATCACCACATGCACAACGAATGGCTCGAAGTGAGCCAGGAAGTCGTCGATGCCGTGGCGGCCTGTCGCGCCCGCGGTGGGCGGGTGGTGGCGGTGGGGACGACCAGCGTGCGCTCCCTGGAAAGCGCCGCGCGCGATGGCGTGCTCAAGCCGTTCAGTGGCGACACCGATATCTTTATCTACCCGGGCCGGCCGTTTCATGTGGTCGATGCCCTGGTCACCAACTTTCATTTGCCCGAGTCCACGCTGTTGATGCTGGTTTCGGCGTTCGCCGGTTATCCCGAAGCCATGGCCGCCTACAAGGCCGCCGTCGAGCATGGGTACCGCTTTTTCAGCTACGGTGATGCGATGTTCATCACCCGTAACCCCGCGCCACGCGGGCCCGAGGAAACCGTATGAGTCGCACTTGTCGCATGTCCTTCGAGTTGCTTGCCACCGATGGCAAGGCTCGTCGCGGACGCCTGACCTTCCCCCGCGGAACCGTGGAAACCCCTGCGTTCATGCCGGTGGGCACCTACGGCACGGTCAAGGGCATGTTGCCGCGTGACATCGAGGCGATTGGCGCGGAGATCATCCTCGGCAACACCTTCCACCTGTGGCTGCGCCCGGGCATGGAAGTGATCAAGGCCCACGGCGACCTGCACGATTTCATGCAGTGGAAAGGCCCGATCCTGACCGACTCCGGCGGCTTCCAGGTGTTCAGCCTCGGTGCGATGCGCAAGATCAAGGAGGAGGGCGTGACCTTCGCTTCTCCGGTGGACGGTTCCAAGGTGTTCATGGGGCCGGAAGAGTCGATGCAGGTGCAGCGCGACCTGGGCTCGGACATCGTGATGATCTTCGACGAATGCACGCCGTACCCGGCCGATGAAGACGTGGCGCGGGTGTCCATGGAGCTGTCGTTGCGTTGGGCCCAGCGTTCGAAGAATGCCCATGGCGACAACACGGCTGCGCTGTTTGGGATCGTGCAGGGCGGCATGCACCGCGACCTGCGCATGCGCTCGCTGGAAGGCCTGGACAAGATTGGTTTTGACGGCCTGGCGATTGGCGGCCTGTCGGTGGGCGAACCGAAGCACGAGATGATCAAGGTGCTTGATTACCTGCCGGGCGAAATGCCCGCTGACAAACCTCGTTACCTTATGGGCGTTGGCAAACCGGAAGATCTGGTTGAGGGTGTGCGCCGCGGGGTGGACATGTTCGATTGCGTGATGCCAACCCGTAATGCCCGCAATGGGCATCTGTTCATCGACACCGGTGTGCTGAAGATCCGTAACGCGTTCCATCGCCATGATGATTCGCCGCTCGATCCGACGTGTGATTGCTATACCTGCCAGAACTTCTCCCGCGCTTATCTGCATCATTTGGACAAGTGCGGCGAAATGCTCGGCAGTATGCTCAATACCATCCACAATTTGCGCCATTATCAGGTGCTTATGGCTGGTTTGCGCGAGGCTATCCAACAGGGTACATTGGCCGCCTTTGTCGAGGCCTTCTATGCCAAGCGCGGGTTGCCTGTTCCGCCTTTGGACTGAGTTTTCCGATCCTAAGATTCAATACTTGCAACTGGAGTGCTAAATGAGCTTTTTTATCTCTAACGCCATGGCTGATGCCGCTGCACCCGCAGCCGCGCCTATGGGTGGCGGTTTCGAGTGGATTTTCCTGGTCGGCTTCCTGGTCATTTTCTACCTGATGATCTGGCGTCCACAGGCCAAGCGCGCCAAGGAGCAGAAAAACCTGCTCAGCAACCTGGCCAAGGGCGACGAAGTGGTCACCACCGGCGGCATCGCTGGCAAGATCACCAAAGTGGCCGATGACTTCGTGGTACTGGAAGTGTCCGACACTGTTGAAATGAAGTTCCAGAAGGGCGCTATCGCGGCCACGCTGCCAAAAGGCACGCTGAAAGCGATCTAAGTAACAACTTCAATTCAATCGACGGGGCGCGCAAGGCGCCCCGCGTCATAAGCGGGCGGCGTGATGCTGAACAAATACCCTCTGTGGAAATACCTACTGATCCTGGCGGTGCTGGCGGTCGGTCTGATTTATTCCGCTCCCAATCTTTACCCGGATGACCCGGCCATTCAGGTCAGTGGCGCAAGCACTGCGCTGCAGGTCACCCAGGCCGATCTGGACCGTGCGAGCGCTGCGCTCAAGGCGTCCAACATCGAAGTCAAGGCTGCGTCCATCGTCGAAAACGGCAAGGGCGGCCTGTTGCGACTGGTCAAGGCTGAAGACCAACTGCCAGCCAAGGACGTGGTGCGCAAAGCGTTGGGCGACGACTACGTTGTAGCCCTGAACCTGGCCCAGACCACCCCGCAATGGCTGCGCAAGCTCGGCGCCCACCCGATGAAGCTGGGCCTGGACTTGTCCGGCGGTGTGCACTTCCTGCTGGAAGTGGACATGGAAAAAGCCCTTGATGCGCGGATGAAAGTCTACGAAGGCGACGTCAAGAGCCTGCTGCGCAAAGAGCGCGTGCGTTATCGCAGCCTGCCGCCAGCCGATGCTGCCATCCAGCTGGGCTTCAGCGATGAAGACACCCGCGAGCAGGCCCGTGCACTGATCCGCAAGAGCTTCAACGATTTCGACATTGTACCGGCCGATCTCAATGGCCAACCGGTGCTGCGTCTGGCGATGACCCCGGCCAAGCTGGCGGAAATCCGCGAATACTCCATCAAGCAGAACTTGACCACGGTGCGTAACCGCGTCAACGAGCTGGGTGTGGCCGAGCCGATCGTGCAGCGCCAGGGCGCCAACCGCATCGTGGTTGAGCTGCCAGGCGTGCAGGACACGGCCGAAGCCAAGCGTATCCTCGGCAAGACCGCCAACCTGGAATTCCGCCTGGCCGCTGAGCCGGGTGCGTCCAAGGCGACTTCCGAAAGCTTCGAGTTCCGCGAGGGCAATCGCCCGGCGGCGCAGATCGAGCGTGGCCTGATCATCACCGGTGACCAGGTGACCGACGCCAAGGCCGGCTTCGATGAGCAAGGTCGTCCACAAGTGAACATCCGCCTGGATGGCCACGGCGGCGAACTGATGAACCGCGCCACGCGCAGTAACGTCGGTCGCAGCATGGCGGTGATCTTCATCGAGCAGAAGCCGACCACCACCTACACCAAGCAGGTCGTCAACGGCGTCGAGAAAGACGTACCGGTCCAGACTTTCAAGGAAGAGAAGAAGATCATCAGCCTGGCGACCATCCAGTCGCCACTGGGCAGCCAGTTCCGCATCACCGGCCTGAACGGCCAGGGCGAATCCTCGGAACTGGCCCTGCTGCTGCGTGCCGGTGGCCTGGCCGCACCGATGTACTTCGCTGAAGAACGCACCATCGGCCCGAGCCTGGGTGCCGACAACATCACCAAGGGCATCAACGCTTCCCTGTGGGGCATGCTGTTCGTGTCGCTGTTCATCATCGCCATCTACCGCTTCTTCGGCATCATCGCCACCGTCGCGCTGGCGGTGAACATGGTGATGCTGCTGGCCTTGATGTCGTTGCTGGGCGCTACGCTGACCCTGCCGGGTATCGCCGGTATCGTGTTGACCATGGGTATGGCGGTGGACGCCAACGTGCTGATCTTCTCGCGGATACGTGAAGAGATCGCCGCGGGCATGACCATCCAGCGGGCAATCAACGAAGGCTTCGGCCGGGCATTCACTGCGATCCTCGACGCCAACCTGACCACGTTGCTGGTCGGCGGGATTCTCTTCGCCATGGGCACCGGCCCGGTCAAGGGCTTCGCAGTGACCATGTCCCTCGGGATCTTTACCTCGATGTTCACAGCCATCATGGTGACCCGCGCAATGGTCAACCTGATCTTTGGCGGTCGTGACTTCAAGAAGTTGTGGATTTAAGGGGCTGCCATGTTACGTACAATCAACTTCATGGGCGTTCGCAACATTGCGTTCGGCGTCACATTGTTCCTTACGGTCCTGGCGTTGTTCAGCTGGGCCACCAAGGGCCTGAACTACGGCCTGGACTTCACCGGCGGTACGCTCATCGAGCTGACCTACGAGCGTCCGGCCGACGTCACCAAGGTGCGTGAGCAACTGGCGAGCTCGGGCTACAGCGACGCCATCGTGCAGAGCTTTGGCGCCACGACTGACTTGCTGGTGCGCATGCCGGGTGAAGACCCGCAACTGGGTCACCAGGTGGCCGAGGCCTTGCAGAAGGCTGGCGGCGATAACCCGGCGCAGGTCAAGCGCGTCGAGTTCGTCGGTCCGCAGGTGGGTGAAGAACTGCGCGACCAGGGCGGCCTCGGCATGCTGATGGCGCTGGGCGGCATCCTGATCTACCTGGCTTTCCGCTTCCAGTGGAAGTTCGCGGTGGGCGCGATTGTCTCACTGATCCACGACGTGATCGTGACCGTGGGCATCCTGTCGTTCTTCCAGATCACCTTCGACCTGACGGTGCTGGCGGCGGTGCTGGCGATCATCGGTTACTCGCTCAACGACACCATCGTGGTGTTCGACCGGGTGCGTGAGAACTTCCGTGTGCTGCGCAAGGCGTCCTTGATCGAGAACATCAACATCTCGACCACCCAGACCCTGCTGCGGACCATGGCGACGTCGATCTCCACGTTGCTGGCGATTGCTGCGCTGCTGTTCTTCGGTGGCGACAACCTGTTCGGTTTCTCCATCGCGCTGTTCATCGGCGTGCTGGCGGGTACGTACTCGTCGATCTACATCGCCAACGTGGTGTTGATCTGGCTGAACCTGAACAGCGAGGACCTGATTCCTCCTGCAGCCGTGGAGACCGAGGTGGACGACCGCCCATAAGGCTCGGTTTTCCGTCCGTCACCGCTGAAAAGGCGCGAGTTGAACTCGCGCCTTTTTTTATGCTCCAAGGCTGGGAGAAGCGCGGATTATTCCGCTTGTGATGGTCAGGAGGTTCAAGTGAACAAATCGATGCTGGTTGGTGCGGTATTGGGTGCTGTCGGTGTAACAGCCGGTGGTGCGGTCGCCACCTACAGCTTGGTAAAAAGTGGCCCTGAGTATGCGCAAGTATTGGCCGTGGAACCGGTCAAGACCCAGATCAAGACTCCGCGTGAAGTGTGCAAGGACGTCACCGTGACTCGGCAGAAGCCAGTCCAGGACCAGCACCAGATCGCCGGCACCGTGCTCGGCGCCGTGGCCGGTGGCCTGTTGGGCAACCAGATCGGCGGCGGCACCGGCAAGAAGATCGCCACCGTGGCCGGTGCGGCCGGCGGCGGTTATGCCGGTAACAAGATCCAGGAAGGCATGCAGGAACGCGACACCTACACCACCACCCAGACTCGCTGCAACACGGTCAATGACATCAGCGACAAGGTTGTAGGCTACGACGTTCGCTACATGCTCGACGGCAAGGAAGGCAAAGTCCGCATGGACCGCGACCCGGGCAACCAGATCCCGGTCAGCAAGGAAGGCCAACTGATCCTGGGCCAGAACCAACCGGCGCAGTGATCCAGCCGCAATGAAAAAGCACCCTTCGGGGTGCTTTTTCATGCCCACAGTTCACGCGCCACCCCGACCCCCCTGTGGGAGCGAGCTTGCTCGCGAA
>NZ_JAOSHO010000286.1 GCF_025917275.1 Pseudomonas agronomica
TCGGGTACAGCTCGCGCGCCAGTTGCTTGGCCAATGGCCCCATGTCGGTGTGCAGCGGCTCGGCAAAACGCGCCCCGCGTCCTGGCAATTCCACCGGTTGCACCGTCAGCCACTGCGGCACCTTGCGCCGCCAGCGGCTGTACACCATCGCGCTGGCGCCTGAGTACGGCAGGCACAGCAGGGTCAGTTGGGTCACTGCGGTTTTCTCCGATCGTTTGTATAAAAAGAATAACGAGGCCGGGCCGTGGAAAATTAGTCACCGGCCCCACGTCCGGATGCGGCTTATAATGCCCGCCCCATGGCTTTGGTCTGCCCAAGGAGAACACAATGAGCTGGTCCGCCCAACAATATGTTGCCTTCGAACAGGAACGCACCCGCCCCTCCCGCGATCTGCTGGCGGCCATCCCGCCGGTACAGGCGCGCCAGGTGATAGACCTGGGCTGCGGCCCCGGCAACTCCACCGAATTGTTGGTGGACCATTTTCCCGGCGCAACGGTGCGTGGCCTGGACAGTTCCGCCGATATGGTCGAAGCCGCCCGCAAGCGCTTGCCCAACGTGTCATTCGACACGGCAGACATCGGCCGATGGAACGAAAACGGCCCCTTCGACGTGATCTTCGCCAACGCCGTGCTGCAATGGCTGCCGGACCACGCCACCCTGCTGCCATCGCTGGTGGAAAAGCTCACGCCAGGTGGCAGCCTGGCGATCCAGATGCCCGACACCCTGCACCAGCCGTCCCACCGCTTGATGCGGGACATCGCCGCCAACGGCCCTTGGGCCAGCCAACTGGCCGGCGCGGCTGATTCGCGGACCGAGGTGGAGGATGCCGCCACCTATTTCAAGATTCTCAAACCCCATTGCACTCGCGTCGACGTGTGGCGCACCACCTACCACCATCCTCTGGCCGGTGGTGCTTCGGGAATCGTGGAATGGTTCAAGGGCAGCGGCCTGCGTCCGTTCCTCGAACCCTTGGATGAAGCACAACGCGAGGACTATCTGAAGCAGTACCACCAGGCCGTCGAACAGGCTTATCCGGCCCTGGACGATGGCTCGGTCCTGCTGCCGTTTCCAAGGTTGTTCGTCGTCGCGACACGCTAGGGCGATGGTCGGGTGGCGAGGGCTAAATTTCTGATCAAGGCCCTCGTTACCTGCTAAGACCAAAACCCGCAAGAGTGATCGCCGTGGACCTGCAAACCATCCTGGGCAAGCTGTTCGCCAATGCCGGCGCCGTTGGCATCGAAGGCGTTTTCCAATTCGTGTTCGGCCCGCACCAGGCATTGTGGTCCGAGGTCAAGGCCAGCAGCCACACCCAGGCCGGCCGCCACGCCAACCCCGACGTCACCATCGAAGTGGCGGAAAAGGATTTTCTCCAGATCATGGCCGGCCTGGCCAACGTCGAGGAACTGTTCGCCAGCGGTCGCCTGAAGATCGGCGGCAACATGGGCCTGGCGACGTTATTGCCGCAGATCATCGACCATGCGCGCCACGGCAATCGGCCGGTGGAAAAGGTCGACATGAACAAGCGCTACCCCACCCCATCGCGCTTCAGCGAAACCCTCACCGCCAGCCTGCCAATCCAACGCAGCATCGAGCGTCAGCCGCGCAGCGAGTTATCGGTGCAAGACTTCCAGGCGCGCTATCTGCCCCATGGCATCCCGGTGATCATCAGCGATGCGCTGCAGGACTGGCCCTTGTTCAAGCTCAGCCGGGAACAAACCCTGGTGCATTTCGCCGAGCTGCAAGGCATCACCCGCCATGGCGATTATGTGAAGAAGACCTTTTCCACCGAGCGGGACTTTCGCTCCACCTCCATGGCGGACTTCATCGCCTCCCTCGACAGCCCGACGCCCAAGCGCGCCGACGGCGAACCACCGGCCTACATGGGCAACAATATCTTGCCGGCGCAGTTGATGGCGCTGATCAAATATCCGCCCTATTTCGATCCGTCGCTGTTCATTCCGCCGCGCATCTGGATCGGCCCCAAGGGCACCCTCACGCCGCTGCACCGCGACGACACCGACAACCTGTTCGCCCAGGTCTGGGGCCAGAAAACCTTCACCCTCGCCGCGCCCCATCACCGCGATGCACTGGGCACCTGGTCGACCGCGCCCCAAGGCGGATTGGACGGCTGTGACTTCAACCCGGACGCGCCGGACTACGAGCGTTTCCCCAGCGCCCGGGACGTGACGTTCATGCGGGTGACGCTGGAGGCCGGGGACCTGCTGTTTTTGCCGGAGGGTTGGTTTCACCAAGTGGAGTCGGTGTCCACCTCGCTGTCGGTGAATTTCTGGGTGAATTCGGGGCGGGGTTGGTAGCGGTAGGAGACTGCCCTTGTGGCGAGGGAGCTTGCTCCCGCTGGGACGCGAAGCGGCCCTCAAAATCTTGCGCCTGCTGCGCAGTCGAGCGGGAGCAAGCTCCCTCGCCACGGGAATGGTGTCTGGCAAGACTGTCGCTCATCTTTGCTGGCGATAACTCTGCACCGCCGCTCCCAGCACCACCGCCCCGGCCGCAATCGCCAGCCAGAACCCACTGCGTGCGCCAAACGTATCCACCAGCCACCCCGAACCGGCCGCGCCGATCGCGACGCCGATGCTCAGGCCGGTCACCAGCCAGGTCAGGCCCTCGGTCAGCCGGGCCGGCGGCACGATACGTTCGACCAGGGCCATGGCGACGATCAGCGTCGGCGCGAAGAACAACCCGGCGACGAACACCGCCAATGACAGCCCAAGGATATTGCTCGCCAACAACAACGGCAGCGTGGTGACTGCCGTCGCCACCCCGCCATACAGGAACAGTCGCGGCAAAGGCAGTTTCGAGCGCAGCGCGCCGAACGCCAGCCCGGCCAGGCACGAACCGATCGCATAGACCGACAGCACGATGCTCGCCGCCGCCGGTTGCCCCTGCTGCTGGGCAAACGCGACGCTGACCACGTCCACCACTCCGACGATGACACCCATGGCGACCATCAACGACAGCAGTAAAAGCACATCGACTGAACCAATGATCGAGCCCTGATGATGCGCCTGGTGCGGGTGCACCGGCGGCTCGGTGCCACGCTGCAGGACAAACGCCGTGACGCCGATCGCCAGCAGCAACACCGAGGCCAGCGGCCCCGCCTCGGGGAACGCCACCACGCACAACCCCACCGACAACGGCGGCCCGACGATGAAGCAGACCTCGTCCAGCACCGACTCCAGCGCATAAGCGGTGCGCAATTGCGGCTGGCCGCGATACACCTCGGTCCAGCGCGCCCGCACCATCGCCGACATACTCGGCATGCAACCGGCCAGCGCGGCGAACAGGAACAGCGTCCAATGGGGCGCCTGCAATCGCGTGCACAACAACAGCATCAACAACGCCCCGCCGCCCAGCAACGCTGACACCGGCAACACCCGTCCCTGGCCGAAACGGTCCACCAGCCGCGACACCTGGGGCGCGCAGAACGCGGTCGCCAAGGCAAACGTTGCCGCCACCGCGCCGGCCAATCCATAGCCGCCCTTGAGTTGCGCAAGCATGGTGATCAGGCCGATGCCGGTCATTGATATGGGCATGCGCGCGATCATCCCCGCCAGCACGAAGCCGCGGCTGCCGGGGGCAGTGAACAATTCACGATAGGGGTTTGCCATGGGACGCGGCCTCAACAAGGGCCTGCAACTTGCCATAAACGACCGGGCCGGGGAAAGCGCAAAACTGTGGGTGAAATGTGAAGACTGTTTCCCGCAAATGAACTCTCGGCACGTGGCGCCAGTCAGCAAGTAAGGCCCTCAGTTCAAGGTGCTACCCATGCAGATTTCCCTCGCCCGACAAGTTGCCTTGGTGACCGGCGCCAGTTCCGGCATTGGTGCAGGCTCGGCCAAGGCGCTGGCGGCGGCCGGTGCCGCCGTGGTCCTCAATTACCATTCCAGCGCCGGCCCGGCCGAAGAGCTGGCCCGCCAGATCAACGACAGTGGCGGCCGCGCCATCGCCATCGGTGCCGACGTGTCGAAGGAGCAGGACGTCGAACGCTTGTTCGCCCAGACCCTCGACGCCTTCGGTACGCTGGACATCCTGGTCGCCAACTCCGGCCTGCAAAAAGACGCTGCCGCCGTCGACATGAGCCTGGACGACTGGAACACCGTCATCGGCGTCAATCTCACCGGCCAGTTCCTCTGCGCCCGCGCCGCCCTGCGAATCTTCAACCGCCAGGGCATTCGCCAAGGCGTGTCCCGCGCCGCTGGCAAGATCATCCACATGAGTTCGGTGCACCAGCGCATTCCCTGGGCCGGCCACGTCAACTACGCAGCATCCAAGGGTGGCATCGACCAGCTCATGCAGACCCTGGCCCAGGAAACCAGTCACCAGCGCATCCGCATAAACAGCATCGCCCCCGGCGCCATCCGCACAGCGATCAACCGGGAGGCCATGGAGGGCGACAATGAGCAGAAAATCCTGGAGCTCATCCCCTATGGTCGGGTCGGCGATGTGGAAGATGTCGCCAACGCGGTGGCCTGGCTGGCGTCGGATTTGTCCGATTATGTCGTGGGCACCACGCTGTTCATCGATGGCGGAATGAGCCTCTATCCGGGGTTCCGCGGCAATGGCTGATCATGACGAACCGCAAAGCCCCATCGAGAACCACGGGATCATTGGCGACATGCGCACTGCCGCGCTGGTCAACGATCGTGGCAGCGTGGATTTTTTCTGCTGGCCGGAATTCGACAGCCCGTCGATCTTCTGTTCGCTGCTGGACACCGCCGAGGCCGGTATCTTCCAACTCGCGCCGGACTTGCCGGACGCCCGTCGCCAGCAAATCTACCTACCCGACACCAACGTCCTGCAGACCCGCTGGCTGAGCGACGGCGTGGTGGTGGAAATCACCGACCTGCTGCCCATCGGCGACAGCGAGGATGACCTGCCTGTGCTGATGCGGCGGGTGCGCATGACGGTCGGCAGTGCGACATTTCGCATGCGTTGCGCGGTGCGCCATGACTATTCCCGTGCCGCGACCACGGCGCGCCAGGACGGCGACCACGTCATCTTCGAGGCCGCGCAACAACCGAGCCTGCGCCTGTGCGCCGACCAGCCCATGACGCTGGACGGCCAGGCGGCGGTAGCCGAGTTCACCCTGGCGCAAGGCCAGACGGCGGAGTTTCTTCTCGGGGGCATCGACGACACGCGCCTGGTGGATGACACCAGCACGCTGTGCCTGGAACGAACCCTGGCGTTCTGGCGCGGCTGGATCAGCCAATCCAACTACCGCGGTCGCTGGCGAGAAATGGTCAACCGCTCCGCGCTGGCGCTGAAACTGCTGACGTCGCGTAAACAAGGCGCCATTCTCGCCGCCGCTACCTTCGGCCTGCCGGAAACACGCGGCGGCGAGCGCAATTGGGATTATCGCTACACCTGGATCCGCGACGCCTCGTTCACCGTCTACGCATTCATGCGCCTGGGCTTTGTCGATGAAGCCAACGCCTATATGCGCTGGCTGCGTGGCCGGGTCAGCGACTGCCGCGATCAACCGACCAAACTCAACATCCTCTATGGCCTGGACGGTCGGCTTGAACTGCCCGAGACCGAACTGACACACCTGAGCGGCTACGGCAACGCGCGGCCGGTGCGCATCGGCAACCTGGCGTACGAGCAAGTGCAGTTGGACATCTTCGGTGAGTTGATGGACGCGGTGTACCTGGTCAACAAATACGGCGAAGCCATTTCCCATCAGGGCTGGAAACACACGGTCGATGTGGTGGACCAGGTATGCACGATCTGGCAGGACAAGGATGTCGGCATCTGGGAAATGCGCGGCGAGGAGCAGCATTTTTTGCATTCGCGGCTGATGTGCTGGGTCGCCGTGGACCGCGCCATTCGCCTGGCAAGCAAACGCTCCCTGCCCGCCCCGTTCGCCCGCTGGGATGAGACGCGCCAGGCTATCTACGAAGACATCTGGACGAACTTCTGGAGCGACGAGCATCAGCATTTCGTCCAGCGCCTGGGCAGCACCGCCCTCGACGGCTCGATGCTGTTGATGCCCCTGGTGCGCTTCGTCAGCGCCCGCGACCCGCGCTGGTTGTCCACGCTGGACGCCATCGAAAAAGACCTGGTGCGCGACGGTATGGTCTATCGCTACCGCACCGACGACGACCCCATCGACGGTCTCATCGGCACCGAAGGCTCATTCGTCGCTTGCTCGTTCTGGTACGTCGAATGCCTGGCCCGCGCCGGCCGCGTGGAAAAAGCCCAACTGGAATTCGAGCAGTTGCTGCGCTACGCCAATCCACTGGGATTGTATGCCGAGGAATTCGACAGCCACGGTTATCACCTCGGCAATCTTCCCCAGGCGTTGAGCCATTTGGCGCTGATCAGCGCGGCGAGCTTTTTGGACCGTAAGTTGAGTGGGGAGAAAAATCATTGGCAGCCGTGATCTGCGCTCGGACTAGAAGTGGGCATATTCCTTTGTGGCGAGGGGATTTATCCCCGTTGGGCTGCGAAGCGGCCCCCAACGGAAAAATCCAATCTATCTGGTAAACCGGATTGGCATCTTTTGGGGCTGCTGCGCAGCCCAACGGGGATAAATCCCCTCGCCACAA